>JAZNLX010000150.1:0-7540 GCA_045579325.1 Spirochaetia bacterium | reverse complement strand
CCCTGCTGCCAGCAGGTCGCTGAGCGGCTGACCGATGACATTGAAGGTCAGATAGAACACTGTCATCATTACCAGAACGAATACAGGAATAGCAGTATATTTTCCGGTAAGTATTTTGTCAATTTTTATGGAACGGGTAAGCTCCTTGCTCTGTTTAGGTTTTTTTACAGCTTTTTCTATGGCTTTTTCTATGAACGCATACCGCATGGAGGCAAGAGCTTCGTTTCTGTCGAAATCTGTTTCTCTCTCCATCTCCACTATACTGTGTTCGATGAGATCTGTTTCATTTGCATCCAGCTCCAGCCGGCGTGTAAGAAATTCATCCCCTTCGATAAGCTTGATGGCACAGAATCTCTTGGAAAGATTTTCCTTCTGGGCATGGTCTTCAATTACATGGGCCACCGCATGGATACATCTGTGAATTGGACCTTCGGGACAGAAGTCCTTGATTTTAGGCAATGTCTTGTTCTTCGCAGTCTTGACCGCCTGATCAATCAGCTCCGAAATACCCTCTTTCTGGGAGGCACAGATCGGCACCACCGGAATACCAAGATTTTCAGACAGAAGCGGGATGTCTATGGAGCCTCCGTTGTTTCTTACTTCATCCATCATGTTCAGCGCCAGAACCATAGGAATCCTAAGCTCCATCAGCTGCAGGGTGAGATAGAGGTTTCTTTCTATGTTTGTTGCATCTGCAATGTTGATTATGGCATCCGGTTTTCCGTCAATGATGAAATCTCTGGTTATGATTTCCTCGTTTGTGTAGGGGCGCATGGAATAAACGCCGGGAAGGTCTACCACTGAGCAGTTCTTTGTCCCCTTTATTTCTCCCATTTTTTGATCTACGGTAACGCCCGGGAAGTTTCCCACATGCTGGTTTGAACCTGTAAGCGCATTGAAAAGGGTAGTTTTTCCGCAGTTCTGGTTTCCGACTAAGGCAAAAATCATTTTTTACCTCCGTCAGGAATAACTGTTATATTCTTGGCATCATCTGCCCTGAGTGTGAGTTCATAGCCTCTTATCTGGATTTCTATAGGATCTCCCATGGGAGCTACTTTCTGGAGGGTAACTCTTGTTCTGGGAATAAGTCCCATATCAAGAAGTCTGAGTCTGAGTTCTCCTTGTCCTCCGACTTTTGCTATTGTGCCGGATTCACCCGGAGAGAGTTTGTTTAATGTGATAATATTATTGGCCATACCATAAGTTAGCATAAGCTAACTTATGGTGTCAACCAATAAACAGAGTTTTTATTTCATTTTTTTAAGGTTATCTTCAAGAATATCAAGCTGTTTTACAAGCTCTGCAGGAAGATGTGTTCCGAACTTAGGGTAGTGGTTTTCCCTGATGTCCTGGATTTCCCTGAGCCAACCCTCCTTGTCTACGGATGTGATGGCCGGAATGTTTTTGATGTCTTCTTCGGAAAGTCCTTCTGTGTTGATGGCTCCTTCCTTAGGCATATATCCGATGGCTGTTTCGATGGCATTGTCCTTGTTGTTGCAGCGGTCAAAGATCCATGCCAGAACTCTTGAGTTTTCGCCGTAACCCGGCCACATGAAGTTTCCGTCTTCATCTTTTCTGAACCAGTTTACATAGAAAATCTTAGGAAGCTTGTCCTCTGTGGACTTTTCTCCCATTCTGATCCAGTGACTGAAGTAATCTCCCATGTTGTATCCGCAGAAAGGAAGCATTGCAAATGGGTCTCTTCTGACCTGTCCCACCTTATCTGAAATAACGGCTGCTGTAACTTCGGAGCCTACGATTGATCCCAGGAATACACCGTGGTTCCAGTCTCTTGCCTGATGTACCAGCGGAACTGTAGAAGGTCTGCGTCCTCCGAAAAGGAATGCGGAAATAGGAACTCCCTTTGGATCCTCCCATTCAGGTGCTATACAAGGACACTGGTTTGCAGGTGCTGTAAAACGGGCATTAGGGTGAGCAAATTCTTCTCCCTTTGGTGATTTGTCCTTTGGAAGGGCATCTCTTGTTTCTCCTTTCCAGTCAACCAGCTTTCCTGTTGCAGGATAACCGATTCCTTCCCACCAGATATCTCCGTCCTCTGTAAGGGCACAGTTTGTAAAGATTGTATTTTCCTTGGCCGATTCAAGGGCATTCTTGTTTGATTTTTCAGATGTTCCCGGTGCTACGCCGAAGAATCCCGCTTCAGGGTTGATGGCATAAAGTCTGCCGTCTTCGCCGAATTTCATCCATGCAATGTCATCGCCGATGGTCTCCACCTTCCAGCCCGGAATTTTTGGAATCATCATTGCCAGGTTGGTCTTTCCGCAGGCTGATGGGAAAGCTCCTGTAACATATTTTACTTCCCCTTCAGGGTTTGTAAGCTTGAGAATGAGCATATGCTCTGCAAGCCAGCCTTCATCCCTTGCAAGAACCGTAGCAATGCGGAGTGCAAAGCATTTCTTTCCCAGCAGGGCGTTTCCGCCGTAGCCTGAGCCGTATGACCAGATTGCCTTGTCATCAGGGAACTGGCTGATATATTTGTCATCCATATCTGCACATGGCCAGATTCCGTTGTCCGATTCTCCCTCTGCAAGAGGTTTTCCTACGGAATGGAGACAAGGAACAAATTCTCCTTCTGTACCGAGAGCTTCAAGAACCTTGGTTCCCACTCTTGTCATGATATGCATGTTACATACAACGTATTCTGAATCTGTGATTTCGATACCGTTCTTTGAAATAGGGGAGCCCACAGGACCCATGCTGAACGGAATGACATAAAGTGTACGACCCTTCATACAGCCTGAATAGAGCTTAGTCATCTTTGCCTTGAGTTCTTCTGGATCAATCCAGTGGTTTGTAGGACCTGCATCCTCTTCCTTTACGGAAGAAATGAAAGTTCTGGCTTCCACTCTTGCAACATCGGAAGGACGGGATCTGAAAAGGAAACTGTTTGGCTTCTTTTCAAGCGGAATGGCAAGACCGGAATCCACCATCTTCTGCATAAGCGTGTCATACTCTTCTTTTGAACCGTCGCATACGTAAACCGCATCCGGTGTACAGAGCTTTTCGATTTCTTCAACCCATGCTTTTACTTTTGCATGTTTGATATTTTCTATTGTCATAAAATCTCCCTTTTTTTAATACTATAGAAAAAAAACTGTATCTTCAAGACCCTTTTGTCTGTCACAGGAACTGTGAAAACAGGATGATTGTGATACACAACGGAGCGATATACCTGATCATGAAGGAAAAAAGTTTCTTTTTCCTGAACTTGCAGGAGAGCTCCACCTCTTCGATAATTGCTTCAGGCTTGATTACAAAACCTATGAAAATACATGTTAATATGGCAACCAGCGGCATTATGATATTGTTGCTGATATGATCGAAGAATGTAAGGAAATCCATTCCGAAAATCAGGCAGTCTGACCATGCTCCGTTTCCGAGAGATGACGGAATACCCAGCAGGATACTGATTATGAGGGTAAGTGCGATGGCTTTGCTTCTGGAGAGCCTGAACTCATCCTGGAAGCTGGCAACTATTGCCTCCATGAGAGAAATGGCAGATGTGAGAGCCGCAAAGAAAACCAGTATGAAGAATGCCCCGCCGATGATGTTTCCGAATGCCATGCTGGCAAATGCTTTAGGCAGGGTTACGAACATAAGTCCAGGTCCTGTTCCCAGAGCTTCTTCTCCCAGGAAAACAAAAACAAGCGGAATAATCATGAGCCCTGCAAGGAAAGCTACCAAGGAATCAATTATTGCAATCTTGGTTACGGCAGATTCAATATTAGTCTTCTTATCCAGATATGAACCGTATGTGATCATGATACCCATGGCCAGTGAAAGGCTGTAGAACATCTGTCCCATGGCGTTGAGAACACTGTTGACTGTCAGAAGTTCCGGATTTGGCTTGATAAAATAAATGACACCTTCCATTGCGCTCGGCAGGGAAATTGTATAGATTGCGATGGCTACTGTCAGCAGGAACAGACCAGGCATGAGAAATTTGCTTGCTCTTTCAATACCTTTCTTAACACCGAATACAATGATTCCTGCTGTGGAAAGAATGAATACCAGGAACCATATCAGGGGGGAAGTGGTGTTTGAAATAAAGCTTGTAAAGAAGTTGTCTGCCGCTGCAACCTGGTTTCCGCCGCTAAAATAAACAACCATGTATTTAAGGATCCAGCCTCCGATTACGGAATAATACGGAAGGATGATAACCGGTACTATGGCTCCGGCTATACCGATAAATGCAAATTTGCTGTTGAGCTTCCTGTACGCACTGCATACGCTGAGTCCTGTCTTGCGTCCTACCGAGATTTCCGCAATCATGACGGAAATACCTACGGTCAGGGCAAAGAGTATGTAGATAAGAAGAAACATTCCTCCGCCGTTTTTTGCTGCCAGATAAGGAAATCTCCATATGTTTCCCAAGCCTACCGCCGAACCGGCTGCTGCAAGAATAAATCCTATTCTGCTGGAAAATAAATTTCTGTCATTGCACATTGATGTTCTCCGTTTATTATTTTTTTCTTAGCAGAAGTCCTGCAAAGGGATTGTATGTCTCTCCGCTGTCCTGGCTGCTCATGTATTTTGCCGCTTCTCTGTCCTGCTCTGCGGTGGAGGAGGGCTTTAAAGAAATTCTTTTCTGTCTGCTGTCTGTGGATTTTACCGTTACAGACATTTTTTCACCGATTTTGAAAACCTTTCTGAGATTTGTTCCGGGATCTGTATCTTCCAGATCGGAAATGTGAACCAGTCCGTCAAGTCCCGGTTCAAGATTGATAAAAAGGCCGAAATCGGCAATCCTGGAAACTGTTCCCGTAAGCTTTTTACCTTCGGGATAGTTTTTTCCGGCATTGTCCCATGGGTCTGCAAGAAGGACCTTCCTGCTTACGGAAACCCTTTCCCTCTCCCAGTCTGCCTTGATTATCTGAACCTCAAGCCTGTCTCCGGGGGTAAGGTATTTTCCCAGATCTTCAATCTTTTCCCTGGAATATTCCGAAATCGGAAGAAGGGCCCTGAATCCGCCGATATCCGCAAAGGCACCGTATTCATGGATGGATTCCACTGTGGCTTCAAGCTTTGTTCCCTCAGGATTCTTTCTGCTGAGCTCCTTTATTGTCTGCTTATGCTCTTCTTCTTTTACCATACGGTTGGAAAGTGTAAGACTTTTGCCGTTGTCCCTGAACTCGGTGATTCTGAAGGTCATGGTCCGTCCCACATATTCCGAAGGTTCCTTCTTTTCCCTGAAACCCATCTGGGAATAGGGGCAGAAAGCTCTTGCCGGACCTACCGCAACCTCAAATCCGCCCTTGATTTCCTTCTGTACGGAGCCCTCCACCGGAATATTTTTCCTGAAAGCATTTTCAAGCATGGAAATATCTGTGTTTTCCCTGCCAATCTTTCTGGTGAAGATCATCTCTCCGTCTCTGCTGCCGACAAAATATACCTTTACGGAATCTCCTTCCCTGTAAAGAATATTTCCTTCACTGTCCTTGATTTCCCCCACCGGGAGAACTCCTTCGCTCTTGGCGCTGAGATCAAGGAAAGCACAATCTCCTGAAATGGCGATTATTTTAGTTGTAAGTTCCTGACCAGGTTCAAAAATCATAGTTCTCTCACTTTTTGTTAAATATTAATTCTAACATAAATATAGGTATAAGTAAAGTCATACTTGTATGAGTCAGGGACATCTGTTATAATCCTTTCATACGGAGAATCAATATGAATTTAGATAAAAGCAGTGCTTACAACAATATAGTCATCATGGGAGTGGGCGGCGTCGGCGGTTACTTCGGCGGCCTTTTCGCAATCAATATTACATGCAATTTCCGTGACAGGAGAAACATCACTTTTGTTGCCAGAGGAAGCCATCTGGAAGCAATCAAGAAAAACGGCCTGACCCTCAAGTTGTACAATCAGGATCCCGTGGTCTGCATCCCTAATATGGTTACCGATCAGGTTCTGGATCTCCCTTATATCAATTTCCTCATGCTTGCCGTGAAGGATTACGATCTGGACGAAGCCATGAAGATGCTTGAGCCAAGACTCAATTCCGATTCTGTTATCATGCCTCTGCTCAACGGCGTGGACAGCTACGAGAGAATCAAGGAGATCGCACCTAAAAGCATAGTTCTTCCTTCCTGCGTATACATCAGTTCAAAGATTGAATCTCCGGGCGTTGTAAAGCTTCAGGGAGATGTTGCCAAGATCTATTCCGGTCCGGATCCCGACAGACCTGACTACGACGGAGAGGAAATTCAGGCTATGTTCAGGAATATGGGGCTCAAGATCTACTGGAACGAGAACCCTTTTGAATCCATCTGGAGAAAATTCCTCTTTGTTTCACCGTTCTCACTTGTAACAGGTGCCACAGGGAAGACAATGCACGAGGCATGGGAATGTCCCGGACTCCGCGAAAGCCTTTATGCAATCATGGGAGAAATCCGTGCCATTGCCGAGAAAAAGGGAATTGTCCTTACAAGCTACGATGTGGAATATGCCATGAGAATAGGTGAAAATATCGATCCTTCGGCAAAATCCTCCTTCCAGCTTGATATCGAGAAGGGTAAATCAAAAATTGAACTGGAAGCCTTCGGAGGTTCTGTGGTAAGACTCGGCCGGGAACTGGGCGTACCTGTTCCGGAAACTGAAAAATTTATCAGGATGATAGTAAATAATTAATGAAAAAATTCTATATAACAGTTTTTCTTCTATTAATATGTGTTTTTTCTGCTGCTGCAGACATTCCTTACAGGCATACTCTTAAAAAGAGTATCGTTCTCAATTCCTTTTCTGCCTCCTTCTTTGCCGCAGATATGCTGACCAAGGAATTCAATTCCAAGGATACAGCTCTGGAGTACGGTACCGGAAGGCTGCATAAAAGCGATGTTTTCTTTGCAGACCGCGCCCTTATGTGCGATTATTCCGAAGGGCTTGATACAGCCGGCGATATAGTGCTTGTCGCAACCATGGCCATGCCTGCGGTTCTGGCTCTGGACAGGAGCGGAAGCGAAATGCTGGAACTCGGTTTCATGTATCTGGAAACCCTGGCCCTGGCCCATACCTTCAAGGAGCTGACCAAGAGTGCCGTAACCAGATACAGGCCTTACTGTTACTATGACGATACCCGGGAATCCCTGCTCAGGGAGGACGATTCAAACCGATCCTTCATTTCAGGTCATTCCACTATGGCATTTACATCCGCAGCATTCCTTTCCAAGGTTTACTGGGATATGCATCCCGAAGGAAAGGAGAAATACATTGTGGCCGGAAGCTCATTTGCGGCAGCGGGAGCCGTAGGTGTTCTCAGGATTCTTTCCGGAAACCATTTTCTTACAGATGTCCTGGCCGGTGCAGCCGTGGGAACCTTTGTCGGATGGTTTGTTCCTGAATATTATCTTGATGACGACAGGGAAATCCAGGTGTCACTTCTTTCTCCCGACGGTCGTCCTGGCCTTGCATTCAGGTGTCTGAGGTAGGCTGTGTTCTTCAGGGTTGCGGTTCTCGCGTTCGCCATTCTCTGCTCCTCGTGTGTCTTTGCCCCATCCAGGAAGGAGTTTGCCGATGTCTGGTT
>JAZNLX010000149.1:0-2330 GCA_045579325.1 Spirochaetia bacterium | reverse complement strand
GATCGTAGCCATGTCGTTCTGTGAGGCAAGGAGTTGAAAGGCAGAGTTGTCTTCCTAAGACCGCTTGGCCTCCGACTTAACCACAGGAACGGAAACATTATCTGAAATAAGCTTGGTAAGTGTAAGCTCATACCCGTTTTTGGTACCGTCGGCATCGATGGAATTAAGAACAAATTCACCGGCCCCCAGTCTTTCGGCCTGTCTGGCCCATGCCAGGGCATCAAGCTCGGTAGGTGTTCTTCCGCCGTTGATAACGACTCTGTAACCGGACGGCATGTCAGGATCCCTAGCAGCATCCATTCCCAGTACAATGCACTGTCTTCCGAAAATGGAAGCTCCTTCCTCGATAATGGACGGATTCTTTACGGCCTGCGAATTTACGCTTATCTTTTCGGCCCCTGCAAGGAGAACCCTTCTCATGTCATCAACGCAGGAAATTCCTCCCCCTACGGAGAACGGTATGAAAATCCTGGAAGCGACCTTCTCCACCACGTCGATCATGATTCCACGCTTTTCGGCAGAGGCTGTGATATCGTAGAAAACAAGCTCGTCCACACCGGCTCTGTAATACTGTTCAGCCATTTCCACAGGATCTCCGATATCCACATTTCCCTTGAACTTTATCCCTTTTGTGGTTTTGCCGTCCCTTACATCAAGACATACTATTATTCTTTTTTTAAGCATATCAGGCTCCGTACTCGATAAAATTTTTCATTATCCTGATTCCCACAGGCCCCGATTTTTCGGGATGGAACTGGGCTGCAGTAACATTGTTGCAGCTTATCATGGAATGGAATCTGATCATGTATTCGGTTTCGGTAACACCGTACCTGCTTTCCACATCCGGATAGTAGGAATGGACAAAGTAAACATCGGAATTGTCGGGAATATCCTTCAGAATGTAATTATCCTGCAGTTTTCTGATATTGTTCCATCCGATTTCAGGAACCTTGAGCCCTCCTGACGGAAATTTGCGTACCTTTCCGGGAATAAGCCCCAGACAATCCACATCTCCCTCTTCAGAATGCTCCAGGATAATCTGACATCCGAGACATATTCCAAGAATATATTTGCCTGATTTGTAGAATTCATGCATCATGGAGTCAAGGCCTGAGCTTCTAAGCTGCTTCATGGCATAGGAAGCCTCTCCGACACCCGGGAAAAGCAGCTTGTCACATTTAAGAAGTTCTTCTCCCCTGTCGGAAATTATGAAATCCGCATCAAGATAACGGAGAAGATTTCCGATACTTCTCAGATTACCTGCCTTATAATCAACTACACCTATTTTCATTTTCCGGTAAACTCCGATTTATAAAAATTAAAAATTGAATCAAGCTTATCCTTAGGAACGGGAAAATTGCTGATTCTTATGAGACTGCCTTCCACGGAAACACATCCGGTATCGGCATCAAGACTGTTCCTGTTTATGAGATCAACAACATAAAGCCTTATGACTGTGGAAAAGATCTTAGCTTTTTTTCTTGAACCGAAATCAAAGACCGAATTAAAAACAAAGTTTCCATCTGTCGCTGCCGCAGAAGTAATTACGGAAAAGTCCTCTGTTTCACCGTAAATAAAGATATCTTCGGTAAATATTCCGGCCTCTTCCAGTTTCCTTTCGGTTTCCTGAAAGCGGCTTCCGATAAAAGCCTCAGGTTTTTCCTGAGAAAAAAGTACTGTATGGCGGTCCGGAACATAGATATGGCTTTCCGATTCCGAATCGTAATAAAGATACTCTGCTTCTTCCGACCTGATAAAACGTTCTTTCATTCCAAGAACGCTCCTGACACCGGCTCCCTTGAAGTCGCCTGTAAAAAGGACTGTATACTTTCCTCCGTCACCGGTGGCAACATATACCCTGTCGGTTTTCCTGAGAATCCCGGACGGTACCCCGTAATCCTTCAGAAGCTTTCTGAAACTGCCGGGAAGAACATCAAGCTTTCCCGAAATGTATGTACTGCATCCTCCCGGAATCAGTTCCCCGGGAGAAACAGCATTTTCTCTCCCTTTCCCTGCCGTGGTACAACCTGACAGCATGAGAATCAGGAGAAAAAAGGTAAAAATCAGTTTTTGGCAACTGCTACGGAACATCTGTAGTCGCCGCATTCACATTCAAGCATGCCGTCTTTCTTTTCCCAGCTGAGCTTTTCTGTGAGAGTTTCTGCAAAAAGGTAATCGCCGAAAGCTTCAACAGCTTTTCTGATTTCATCATCTCCTTCAATGGAAACAGAGATTCTGTCAGTTACCTCGTATCCCGATTCCTTTCTGAGATTCTGGATGTTTCTGATAAGGTCCCTGATGATTCCTTCCTGTCTGAGTTCCTCTGTGAT
>JAZNLX010000148.1:0-2978 GCA_045579325.1 Spirochaetia bacterium | reverse complement strand
TTTCTTCTTCGTAACCGATTTCCTTTTCATCAAAATTAATGAAAATTGTAAAATGATCTTTAGCTATCTTAGCAGCTTCAGCTACAGCATCTATCGGTGCAATGGTACCATCTGTCCAAACCTCAAGAATAAGCTTCTCGTAATCGTTTCTGCTGCCAACTCTTGTATTTTCCCATGAATAGCGTACTCTCTTTACCGGTGAGAAAATTCCGTCGATAGGAATTGTTCCGATCTTTTCGATGTACTTCTCATTCACTTCAGCAGGAATATAACCTCTTCCGAGAGACACCTGGATTTCAAGGTCGATATGTGCATCTTCCATCAGTGTAGCGATTTTAAGATCCTTGTTTTCAACTCTGATATTGGAGTCAACTTCGAAATCCTTTCCGGTAATTACCCTGTTTGTAAGGTCAGGGAGAAAGATAACTCTGTCTTCTGTATCATCAGTAAGAGTTATGCAGAGCTCCTTGAGATTATTGATAATTTCCGGTGTATCTTCAACTACGCCTGGAATAGATTCAAATTCGCTTGAAATAATATGCGGTGTACCGTCTTTATAACAAGTGATGTAAACAGAAACTACTGCATATCCCTGAATTGAAGAGAGGAGAATGCGTCTCATGGAGTTACCGATGGTTGCGGCATATCCTCTCTCAAAAGGAGCGGCAATAAATTTTCCGTAGTCGCGGGTTACTTCACCCGGCTCCAACGATAGACCTGAAGGCTTTTTGAATCCCTTTAAAAGGTTTTTTCTTGCCATCTAATTACCTCGAATAAAGTTCGACGATCAACTGCTCGTTAATATCAGCCAAATCAACTACTTCACTTCTGAGTGGAAGTGCTTTTACTTCACCCTTCATGTTGTCAGGATCAACACTCAGCCATGGCATAACACCTGACTTTGTGAATTCCTTAAGGCTTTCTTTGATAACTTCAGAACCCTTGCTTGATTCCTTGATTTCAATCACGTCGTTTGCACTTACGCGGTAAGAAGGAATTGTTGTCTTCTTTCCGTTTACAAGAACATGTCCGTGGTTTACAAGCTGTCTTGCCTGGTTTCTGGAAGAAGCAAATCTAAGTCTGTAAACAATGTTATCGAGTCTGCTTTCAAGAAGTACGATGAGGTTTTCACCTGTCTTACCCTTCATTCTGCTTGCGCTGTCGAATGTAAGCTTGAACTGCTTCTCAAGCATACCGTAAATCTTTCTGAGCTTCTGCTTCTCTCTGAGCTGCAAACCGTAGTCGGAAAGTTTTCCTGTTCTTGCCTTGGCAGCCTTTCCAGGAGCCTCTTTCTTCTTAGCAATAGGGCATTTTGCTGAATTACAGCGTTCACCCTTAAGCATAAGTTTTCTTTTTTCTGTTCTGCACAATCTGCAGGTTGGTCCTATATATCTTCCCATCTGATTTTACCTCAATTACACTCTTCTGGTTTTCTTAGGCCGACATCCGTTGTGTGGAATCGGTGTAACATCTCTGATTGAAAGAACCTTAAGTCCCAATCCACCCAAAGATCTGATTGCTGATTCTCTTCCGACACCGGGACCGTTAATGTAAACATTTACTTCCCTGAGACCGTAGTCCATTGCCTTCTTGGCAGCTGTTTCAGCTGTTGTCTGAGCAGCGTAAGGAGTAGATTTCTTAGCTCCTCTGAAAGAGAGTCCGCCGGCACTTGCCCATGAAATTGCATTTCCCATCAGGTCTGTTACTGTAACAATTGTGTTGTTAAAGCTTGCCTTGATGTATACATTTCCGCTGAATACTGAAATTTTATCTTTTTTCTTTTTTACAGTAGCCACTTACTTCCTCCAATCCTTACTTCTTCTTTCCGGCAACAGTCTTCTTCTTGCCTTTTCTTGTACGTGCATTGGTCTTTGTTCTCTGGCCTCTGACCGGAAGTCCCTTTCTGTGTCTGAGACCACGGTAACATCCGATATCCATCAAACGCTTGATATTAAGAGCAATCTCTGATCTAAGACGTCCTTCTACCTTGTATTCAGTTTCAATAACCTTTCTGAGGTTGTTGATCTGATCCGGTGTAAGGTCGTTGATCTTGATGTCCTTATCAATGCCAGTCTTCTCGCAGATTTCTACTGCAGAAGTTCTTCCGATACCATAAATATATGTCAGTGCAATTTTTGCACTCTTGTTGGGAAGGTCAATACCCGCAATTCTTGCCATCTTTACATTCTCCCCTTAGCGCTGTCTTTGTTTATGTTTTGGATTCTGACAAACAATTCTCAGAACACCCTTTCTTCTGATTACTTTGCATTTATCACACAAAGGTTTTACACTCACTCTGACTTTCATATCACTCCTCTCTGAAAATCCTACTTTCTGCCATTTATAAATTTCTGGACCTGATCCTGCCTTTCTTTACGATACCGTCATGATGGTGCATTTTCATGTGACCCTCAATCTGGGATACAAAGTCAAGATCGACTCCAACCATAATCAACAATGATGTTCCACCCATAAGCATTGCAACCTGACTTGGGAAGTTAAACATTATCTGCACCAGTGTAGGGATAAGTGCGATAAAAGCCAGGAATAATGAACCGGCCAGAACGATCCTGTTCAGAATTCTCTGAAGATAAGCTTCCATTTTTTCAGATCTGATACCCGGAATAGAACCTCCGTTTTCCCTGATCTGTTTTGATATTTCTGTAGGGTTCAGTGTTACCTGAGTATAGAAATATGCAAAAAAGATAATAAGCAGTGTGTACACTGTAAGGTAGAGCCAGCCTGAAGGTCTGAACCAATAGGCCAATGTGCCCATCCAACCTACTTTTACACCTAAGCCTCCGAGAATCTGGAGTGGGAATGTCATTACTGAAGATGCAAAAATAACCGGAATAACTCCTGATGGGTTAATTTTGAACGGAATATAAGTATTCTGTCCGCCGTACATCCTTCTTCCGACAACTCTCTTTGCATAATGAACAGGAATCTTTCGCTGTCCCTGCTGCTCATAGATGACA
>JAZNLX010000147.1:0-6602 GCA_045579325.1 Spirochaetia bacterium | reverse complement strand
CTCAACACCCATACTGCGTGCTGTACCAGCAATAATTTTCATTGCAGCATCGATATCATTTGCATTGATATCAGGCATTTTAGTCTCTGCAATCTTTCTGAGATCAGCCTGTGAAAGTTTTGCAACTTTTGTCTTGTGAGGCTCTGCTGATCCGCTGTTAATTCCGCATGCTTTCTTGATAAGAACAGCTGCAGGAGGAGTCTTAAGTACAAATGTAAAAGTCTTGTCTGCATAGATTGTAATAACTACAGGTACTACAAGACCAGGCTCCATTCCTTTGGTCTTATCATTAAACTGCTGAACAAACTGTGGAGCACTTACACCGTGAGGACCCAGGGCAGGACCGACCGGAGGTGCCGGAGTTGCTTTTCCCGCAGGAATCTGCAATTTAACGTAAGCAACAATTTTTTTCTTTGCCATTTTTTTCTCCTTTTGGTATTACCGTTTTCCGACAAGCAGAAAACTCCCATAAAGACGGTAAAACTTACCGGTTATCTTCAGATCTTCTCAACCTGTGTAAAGTCAAGCTCTACAGGGGTTGCACGACCGAAAATTTCAACAACTACCTTGATTTTTCCTTTTTCGACATTAACTTCTTCGATAATGCCTTCGAAGCCTTCGAATGGACCGCTGAAGATCTTGACTCTTTCGTCAATTTCAAATGCCTGCTTCAGCTTAGCGTGCTTGTCTGCCTTGATTTCTCCCGCTTTCTGGAGAATAGCCTTTGCCTCTTCCGCAGAAATAGGACAAGGCTTCTTGGTGCCGATAACACCTACAAAGCCGGATACACCTTCGATTCTTTTGATTCTGGAACAAGGCTCCTTCCAATTGCTTTCGGAAAGATCCATTTCGAGAAGGACATAGCCGGGAAGAAACTTGCGGTTTACAGTCTTCTTCTTTCCGTCTTTGACTTCGATTACTTCTTCTGTGGGAACTTTAATATCAAGAACAGCCTCCGCAAAGGAAGGCTCTTCCATAAATTTTCTTATATGCTTTTCAATCTTGTTCTCATACCCGGAGTATGTAGAAAGAATATACCATTCTCTTGCCATCTACTTCAAACCCCGATCAGAAAATCAAATCCATTCCGAGAATAAGAAGAAAATCAACCAAACCGAGAACAACAGCGAAGATTGTTACTGAAACAATAACAACCCAGGTGGAGGAAATAACATCCTGGCGGCTTGGCCATACAACCTTTTTAAGTTCAGCATAGCTTTCTTTGAAGAAAGTCAGTAACTTATTCATAAATTCTCCTAAAGGTGATAAAAAAAACAGGGCAGGTAGGATTCGAACCTACAACATCCGGTTTTGGAGACCAGCGCTCTAGCCGTTGGAGCTACTACCCTAGTTAATAATATAAATATTATTTAATTTTTGTTTCCTTGTGAATTGTGTGCTTCTTGTCAAAGCTGCAGTATTTACTGAATTCCATCTTTCCCTGGATATTCTTTCTGTTCTTTGAGGTTGTATAATTTTTTCTCTTGCATTCTGTGCACTGCAGAGCTACAAGTTCTACGTTTCCTTTCTTCTTTGATGCCATATATATAATCCTCCTAAAGCCTTCGGTCGGAATTGAACCGGCGACCCCTTCCTTACCATGGAAGTGCTCTACCGACTGAGCTACAAAGGCATATCACACACATTCTAAACAATGAAGAAAATTATCAGATATGCCGACTTTTGTCAATATTTTTAAACATAATAATCTAAAAATAATTTTTAGTCTATCCTTTTATTCAATTTCTCCCGGAAATTTTATTACAAATTCAGAACCCTCTCCCGGTCTGCTCCTGCAGACTATATCCCCTTTCAGAGATCTGGTTACCAGGTTATATACAATATTCATTCCCAGTCCGCTGCCGCCGCTTCCTCTCTTGGTGGTAAAAAACGGATCAAAAATCTTTGAAACAACTTCTTCCGTCATACCAATGCCATTATCAGCATAGCGGATTTCCACCATTTCGCCTTTACGGGACACATCAATTGTCATGGTTCCGTGTTCTACCCCCTCAAAGCCGTGTTTAAGGGAATTCATTACCAGGTTTGTGATTATCTGAGATATAGCTCCCGGAGAACCCAGCATTTCCACGCTGTCATCCCCCGTAATAATCACGCTGTGCTTTGTCTTTTTATAAGCAGGCTGAATACTTATAAGTACTTCCTCTATATAGGCCTTTAGTTTGAAAAGCCTGTTTTCCTGGTTTGTCTGATCCACCGCAACCTGCTTGAAGCTTGAAATACGTTCTGATGCCCGGGCAAGATTGTCAAGTATAACCTTGGCTGTATCGGATGCAGTATTCACATAGGCCTCAAGATCGGACCTCTTCATCTGGTTATTTCTGTACTTCTGCTCAAAAACAGATGTCTGCTCCCTGAGATAGGAGGCTGCCGTAACACCGATACCCACCGGAGTATTGACCTCATGCGCCACACCGGCTACCAGTACACCGAGAGAAGCCATCTTTCCGGCTTCCACAAGGCTCTGCTGGGTTTTTTTCAAGGTTTCCAGAGACTCCTTAAGGGCCTCATTTGCCTTTTCCAGCTCCATAGTACGCACCGAAACTCTCTTTTCAAGCTGAGCATTAAGTTCAACCAGAGCCTTTTCGGCCTTCTTCCTGGAAGTAATATCTCTTAAGGTAAGAATCAGGGATTCCTTATCCTCCATGTCAGCCATGGAAACATCGGCATAAATAAGAGCACCGCTGCGACAGATAAGAATTGTTTCAAACATTACAGGTTTTCCGGCAAATGCATCCTCTGCATATCCCTTGTACTGGGAAAGATTATCCATTCCCTCTTCATATGCTTCAAACACAAAATCAATCGGATTCTGCCCTTTAAGTTCTTCAGCAGTATATCCAAGCAGCGACAGGGTACTTTCGTTAAAATAACTGATACGGCCGTTCCTCACAACCACAAGTGCATCGCTTACACCATGAAATACTGCCTGATATTTCTTTTCGCTGAGATTAAGTTCGCGGGTTCTTTCATTGACGGTATCTTCGAGAATTATAAGGCTTCGTCTGACCACAGCCTTTCTTGAAAGAATGAGAAGTATACAGAGAACACCTATGATAGTTGCAACAAGAATTCCAAGAACCAATGACTGCTTATGAAAAACCTGAATAGCCCTGTTGACCACCTTTTCCGAAGATCCGGTAACCACAATAATCTTCTCGCCCATCACATCCACCGAATCCCAGGCAACAAGCACGTTATGAGGTCTTCGGACACTGTCAAAAAGCTTGTACTTTTGACTTCCGCTCGGCTGTGAAAGCATCTCCTGCAACGGAAGGCTGCCGGTGGATATATTGTCCAAAGTGATGTCCTTGACATTTTTTCCGATATTGGAAATATTTGCCTCTGAAATTACGGTACCGTTCTTATCAAGAAATACCTCGTTTCCGGTAAAACCGAGCTTGGTTATAAAGCTGTATTTCCTTATAAGATTACCGATATCAATTGCAACACCAATTACTCCCGCTTTTTTTCCGTCCTGCCAGGCCGGGAGAAGCTTGATCATCAGCTGCATATCCTTGTCTATGTACAAAGGTGGCACATAACTGAGACCGCCCCTGATTTCTGAACTGTACAGTTCCAGATACTCAAGCACCTTTTTCTGGGCATCGTTTCCAATGTTTCCCAGAGCAATATTCCTGTAACGGATCCGCCCCTCATTATCTATAAGCATAAATGCAGCTACTTCCTGACGACCTGTCTGAACAAGCTGAAAGAAACTGTTGGAAACCTCTCTCTCTTCGTTAAAGAGATCCCTGCAGTAAATCCTGAGAATATCAATATTATAGAAAATAGCGTCCAGGTTCTCTTCGATAGCCTGAGCCGAAACCCTTGACTGAATGACCTGCTGAGACCTGAAGACTTTCTCATTTCTCTCTTTAGCTTTGATGTTTACATAAAAAGTGGCAAAAAAGAAAAGTACAGCGGCTACCAATGCCAGTACTGCAAAGTTAAGAATGATTTTACGGGGAAATAGATTGTTTTTTAAATCTTCGGAATCGGTATTCTGTTTCATAAACAAGAAAAAAAATCCCTCCCGGGAGGGAGGGATGTAAAAATGTCAGACTCAGTATTTAATAGCAACTCTGACGTATTTCTGAGATTTGGAAACTTCAACAGCTTCGTTGATCTTGTCAAGTGGGAATACTTCACCAACAAGTTCTGCATATGGGAACTTATCGCCGAACTCTTCAAGGAACTTAAGAGCCTTTCCGAGGTGTTCAGGAGTATAGTTATGAATACCCTTGATTGTAAGACACTTTCTTGTGATGTTATTTGCATCGAGATCAAGTGGTGTAGGAGCAACCATACCGGCGATCATGTATCTACCACCGATTCTAAGAGAAGCGATAGCCTGTGTACAAGCTTCTGCACGTCCGCAGAATTCGAGAGCAGCGTCAACACCGTAAGGAGCGATTTCCTTGATTTTCTTTACGAGATCAGCAACGTCTGCAACTTCCTTGAGGTTGATTGTATGTGTAGCACCGAATCTCTTAGCATCTTCGAGTCTTGAATCAACAACGTCTGTGATGATGATAGCCTTAGCTCCTGCAGCTGCAGAAAGAGCACATGCATTAAGTCCGAGAAGACCGGCACCGTGGATAAGATCTGCATCGCCTTTTTCAACACCGATTGTTGCAACAGCGTTAACTACTGTAGCAAGAGCACAGTTAGCAGGTGTTGCAACTTCGTCGGAAAGCTTGTCAGAAAGCTTGAATACAGTTGTTCCCGGAAGGATATATACGTATTCTCCGTATCCACCAACAAGACCTGACTTGATTTCAGGATCGTAAGCACATGTATGTCCGTACTTCTTGAGGTTTACACACTTTTGTGGAATACCCTTCTGGCAGTAGAAACATCCAACGCAGGAAGCCATAACTGTTCAGGAGATTCTGTCTCCGATCTTAAGAGTATTTCCGTAACCGTCCTTAAGGTTAGGTGATCCAAGTTTAGCGATTGTACCGATAATTTCGTGACCGAGAATAAGAGGAGCAGCCTCTTTTCTTTTTCCTGTAATTGTGTGAAGGTCAGAACCGCAGATTGTAGCGAATGTAACCTTAACAAGCATTGCATTTTCTTCAATTGCTTCTGGAACTTCAAAGTCTCTTACTTCAATTGGCTTGCCAACTTCTTCAAAAATAGCAGCTTTACAACAACATCCCATTTTTTACCTTCTTTGTAGAAAAATTTTAAGTGTTTTAAACAAAACAAGTTGCCCCGGTCAGGGCAACTTGAATTATAATTTAATTTTTGTTTACTGTCTACCAGTTTTACAGATTACTGTGCGTTAGGCAGCTTAACTGCAACACTTGGGAGCCAAGTAATGAGTCCTGGGAATACACAGCAGAGAACGAGTCCCAACTCCATGATTGCCCAGTATGGAATAGTACCGAGGTAGATATCTTCTGTTGAAACACCTTCTGGAGCAATACCCTTGAGGTAGAACAGGTTGTATCCGAAAGGAGGTGTACAGAAAGAGTCCTGGAGCATAACTGCGATAGATACTACGAACCAAAGTCTGTCCATACCCATCTGGTCTGCGATAGGGAGGTAGATTGGAAGAGTAATCATAACGATAGCTGTCCAGTCAAGGAACATACCAAGGAAGAAGCAGATAAGCATCATTACTGCGTATGTACCCCATTTTCCGAGACCGCAACCAAGGATCATACCCTGGATAACATCACCACCACCAAGACCCATGAAGATAGCTGTGAAGAATCCGGCACCTGTCATTACGATAAGTACCATAGATACTGTGTTAGCTGTGTCTTCCATGATCTTAACGAGACCTTTCCATGTGAATCTTCCGTAACCGATGTAAAGACCGAGAGCACAGAATGCACCTGTTGCAGATGCTTCAGTTGGTGTAGCAAGACCTGCGAAAAGTACACCAAGTACGGCACCGATGAGGAGGAGAGGAGGACAAAGGTTGATGATAAGCATCTTTGTGAGCTGACCCTTTGTAACCTTTCTTCTTTCTTCGATTGGAAGAGCTGGTCCCTTCCATGGGTGTCTCCAACACTGGTATACAGCGTAAATAATGTACATAACTGCAAGGAGGATACCAGGAAGAATAGATCCGGCAAAGAGCTGACCTACTGTACAACCTGAAAGCTCTGCAAGTACGAGGAGCATGATACTAGGTGGAATAAGGATACCAAGAGCAGATGAACCGGCAATAGCACCACAGGAAAGCTTCATTGAGTAATGGTTAGCTTTCATTACAGGAAGAGCAAGTACACCCATTGTTACACAGGAAGCACCAGTTGTACCTGTACATGCAGCAAGGAGTGTAGATACTACGATAACTGCAACTGCAATACCACCTCTTACTGGTCCGAACAGATACTGTACAGACTTGAAGAGACCGTCCGCCATACCCGACTCACCCATAAAGTTCGCCATGAATATAAAGAACAAGATGGCGACGTAGGTGTAGTTGGACATCTGCGCATTAAATTTATTCATCATCAGTGATGGGAATGCTGAGTGATACTTCTGGCTGAAGAAACCGAAAATTACAGCAAGACCACCAAGAACGAAAGCAAGTGGATGGCCAAGGAAAAGACCAGCCA
>JAZNLX010000146.1:0-2069 GCA_045579325.1 Spirochaetia bacterium | reverse complement strand
CTTACCGCTTCCGTTAGGTCCGAAAATAAGAATATTCATTCGTAATCTCCTTTTTATATATTAAATTTAATTATAACACATCGCTAAAAAAAAATATAGTACCTCTTTCAAATCCCTTTTTCCAGAGCCAGATATTTTTTCCTTGCGTACTCACATTTTTTTGCCATTCCCAGCACTTCGTAGGTGTCGGCCAGATTGAACCAGGCATCCAGACTCCCTTTGTCTGCTTCCACCGCTCTTTCAAAATAATCCCGGGCCGCCTCATATTCGCCGTTGGTAAAGTTCAGCACCCCGATATTGTTCAGCAGCACGCCGTTCAGCTGCCCGGTCCTTTCTGCCAGGCTGTAGTAAAAGCCTGCTTCACAGAAGCACTGGTTGTTGTAGCACAGAAGCCCGCAGTCGGTAAGAAACGCCGTATCCTCCGGCACCAGGTCCGAGGCACTTTTCAGGATTTCGGTTCCCCGGTCCACATCTCCCATCTTTATACATACCATGGCCTTGTTGAAAAGGATCCTTGCCCTTACATCTGCCGGCATGGAAGCCGATGCACACAGGGAAAGCGCCTTGTTGCAGCAATCAATGGCCTCCACATAATTTTCACTCTCCGAAAGCTCAAAAGCACGGTTGTTGAGAACCGCAACATTTTTTTTCACATCATCACACATCTGCCCTCTTCTCCTTATAGAACCAGTAACAAACAAACGAAACCGAAAAACAGAGTCCTGCCCCCAGGGCACTCCTGTAGATTCCCGCCGCCTCCGGCTGTTCGGGAACGCTTACCATCATCTGGATAAAAGGAACCGATCCGTCCCATACCAGGATTGCAGGGAGAACTGCTATGGAAACCAGGAAAGCAAGCTTAAGGAAAAAACCCTGGATACCGAAAAAAAGCCCTCCCACCGGCTGTCCCGACTTCTCGTTGACCACCGCACTTATCTCGCTGAGCATGGCCTGCGGGAAGATAAATGCCGAACCGGCCACCGGAATTCCGCAAAGGGTGAATATACCGAAGCCCCATACCGAAGGAAGTCCGTTTCCGAGCCTGGAAAGAGCAAGGCTTAACACAGCAAGCATCACCAGGGAGGCAAGCATAGGTTTCCTGTAGCCTATCTTATAGGAAATTTTTTTTACCGGATAGAAAAACAGAGCCGCAGTTCCGAAAAACAGGGCCGAAACCAAGGTTATGGAAGCAGCGCCGCATCCCATTATATCCACCACGAAATAATTCATCGAAGCCCTGAGGATATTGAATCCGATAAAAAAGAGAGTCATTCCTCCGAGATACCAGATAAATGCCCTTTCGCCGAAAATTGTCCTGAGAGAACCTTTCAGGGAGCAGTCGGATACCTTGCCGCCGGAATATTTCCGTTCATCGATTCCAAAGGAAACCACCATCAGTCCCACCAGAGCAAAAACCGAGAGAAACACCACCATGAGCCTGAGCCCTTTTTCGTCATCCCCTTTTCCGAGGACAGAAATAAGGATGCCGGGAAGAATCATGGCCACCGCAGAGTAAACCAATCTGAAAACCGCCTGCCAGGTGGAAAGATTGAGCCTGTCCTCCCTGCTGGAGGAAAGTTCGGGTATCAAGGCATTGTAGGGTGCTCCCACAATTGTATAAAAAATAAAGAAAAGGCTGCCGATACAGGCCAGAAACACAAAGGATTCCGTACCGCCGCTTTTAGGGGGAAAGAAAAAAGCCACCGTACTCAGGGCAAGAGGCAGGGCTCCCAGAAAAATAAAAGGGATACGCCGGCCGAAACGGGTATTGCATCTGTCAGACCAATATCCCACCAAAGGATCCGAAACCATGTCTACAAATCTGGAAACAATCAAGGCCAGTGCTATGAAAAGGGGCGACATGAAAGCTGAAAAGCTGAAATTTCCGGGCGGAAGATAATATGTCAGAACCCACTGGGCAAAAATCTGGTCAAAAACTGCATAACTTACCCCGATACCGTAAATTACCTGTACGGACAGGGGAATGTGCCTGTTGTTTTTCATAATTTGGATAATAGCCTAAAAAAGAGAGCATAACAAGTCGTTGACCAAACTGTGTCATTAAGATA
>JAZNLX010000145.1:0-14888 GCA_045579325.1 Spirochaetia bacterium | reverse complement strand
GCCTTCTCTATTTCGTCGAAAAGGATAACAGAATAAGGTCTTCTTCTGACTGCCTCTGTCAGCTGTCCTCCCTGGTCGTATCCCACATATCCAGGAGGGGCTCCGATAAGCCTGGACACCGCATGCTTTTCCATGTATTCGCTCATGTCGATACGGGTAAGGGAATGCTCGTCGTTGAAAAGGAATTCGGCCAGGGCCTTTGCCAGCTCTGTCTTTCCCACACCGGTAGGCCCGAGAAAGATAAAGGTTCCGAGAGGCTTTCCCTCCTCGGAAAGTCCGGTCTTGTTTCTTCTGATGGCATCGGAAACAGCCTGGATTGCCTTTTCCTGTCCCACCACCCGCTGTGCAAGAGTGGTTTCCAGATGGATATATTTCTCGATTTCGGAAGCCATCATCCTGGCCACCGGAATACCTGTCCAGGCAGAAACCACCCGGGCTATATCCTCTTCTCCCACCTCCTCCTGGAGCATGCTGCTTTCTCCCTGGATCTTCTGTAGCTCAAGGCTCTTTTCATCCCGTTCCCTGGTAACCTGGGGAATAAGTCCGTGCTTGATTTCTGCCGCCTTGGTAAGATTTCCTTCCCTCTCGAACCGGGCCTCCTCCAGCTTCAGTTCCTCCAGCTTCTGCTTGAGGGCACGGAGCTCCTCGATGGCATCCTTCTCGTTTTTCCACTGGAGTTTCATGGCGCTCTGCTTTTCCTTCAGCTCGGCCAGCTCCTTGTCGATATTGGCCATTCTTGCCATGGAGTCGGCATCTGTCTCCCTGGAAAGGGCATGCTTCTCGATATCAAGCTGCAGTATCTTGCGCTCTATCTTGTCCAGCTCGGTAGGCTGGCTTTCTATTTCCATTTTCAGCTTGCTGGCCGCCTCGTCCATCAGGTCGATTGCCTTGTCCGGAAGGAATCTGGAGGTAATGTACCTGTCGGAAAGGACTGCAGAGGCAATTATCGCCTCATCCTTGATCCTGACACCGTGATGGAGTTCATACCTGTCCTTCAGTCCCCTGAGGATGGCAATGGTATCCTCCACGGAAGGCTCCTTGGCATAAACTGTCTGGAAACGCCTTTCAAAAGCTGCATCCTTCTCGATATATTTCCTGTATTCGTCCAGTGTGGTTGCACCTATACAGCGGAGTTCTCCTCTGGCCAGAGCAGGTTTAAGGAGATTGGAGGCATCCATGGCCCCTTCCGCCGCCCCCGCTCCCATAAGGGTATGAAGCTCGTCGATAAAAAGTATGATGGCACCGTTGCTGTCGGTTATCTCCTTAAGTACGGCCTTAAGGCGTTCCTCAAACTCACCCCTGAACTTGGCACCTGCCACAAGGGCACCCATATCAAGGGCCAGAAGCTGCTTGTTCCTGAGGGATTCGGGTACATCGCCGGCCACTATTCTTCTGGCAAGTCCTTCCACCACGGCAGTCTTTCCTACGCCCGGCTCTCCGATAAGCACCGGATTGTTCTTGGTTCTTCTGGAAAGAACCTGCATTATACGCCTGATTTCCTCATCGCGGCCGATCACCGGATCAAGCTTGTCCCGTCTTGCCAGCTCTGTAAGGTCACGGCAGTATTTTTCAAGGCTCCTGAACTTATTTTCGGGATCCTGGTCGGTAACACGCCGGTTGCCCCTTATGGACTGCAAGGTCCTGAGAATGGTGTCCCGGGTTATACCGCTTGAGGCAAGAAGTCTTCCGCAAGGGGAATCGGTCTGTGCTATAGCCAGAAAGATGTGCTCGGTGCTGACATATTCGTCCTTGAGCTTTTCGGCTTCGCTGCCTGCCTCCCTGATAACCGAGTAAGCTGCATTGCTGAGCCCGATATTGGCATTGCCGTAGGCACGCGCCATCCTTCCCAGCATCTGCTCGGTTTCTGAGATAAGTATATCCTTGCCGGCACCAAGCTTGTCCACCAGAGGGGGAATTATTCCGTCCTGCTGGGTAAGGAGGGCAAGAAGAAGATGTTCCGGTTCGATAGCCGGATGATTGTATTTTTCTGCAAGCTGCTGGGCAGCCCCTATTGCGTCCTGTGTCTTTAAAGTAAATTTGTTCTGATTCATACCTAAAAAATACAAAGGGGAAGAGTGTTCCGTCAATATTCATAAAAAGAAATCGGTTGCGGATATGGGATTTTTTATATATCATTATCCTACGGAGGCAATAATGGAAACAACAGCTGATCTCATTGTTATCGGAGCAGGACCTGCCGGTCTTTCCGCAGCCCAGTACGGAGCAAGGGCAAACCTGAGAACACTTGTACTGGAGGAGGCTTCGGTGGGAGGTCAGAGCCTCAAGATTACCGAACTTGAAAACTATCCCGGCTTCGAAAATCCCATAACGGGAGGAGAGCTTGCGGAACGTATGCGCATACAGGCTGAAAGGTTCGGTGTAAGTTTTCTTTCCGCATCCGTGATTTCGGCGGTAAAGGAAGGGGACCTGATAAAGGTAACCACCGATTCGGGCACCCTCACATCCTACGCCCTGGTGATTGCCACCGGAGCAGGCCACAGGAAGCTGGAAGTCAAGGGAGAGGATGAATTTACAGGACGGGGAGTTTCCTACTGTGCATCCTGCGACGGAGCATTCTTCAAAGACAGGAAGATAGTGGTAGTGGGAGGGGGAGATACCGCCTGTGCAGAGGCTCTTCTTCTTTCCAAGCTTTCGGATAAGATAATCATGATTCACAGAAAAGACAGATTCCGTGCCCAGAAGGCACTTGCCGACAGGGTCCTTGCCAACAGGAACATAGAAGTCAGGTTCAATACCGTGTGCAGGGAAATAAAGGGAAGCATAAGTGTGGAATCGGTAATCCTGGAAGAAAACGGCATAAGCTACGAGCAGGATACAGATGCGGTTTTCATCTTTGCGGGAACAGTACCCAACAGCGGAATGGTTCCCGATGTGGCCAAGGACGGAGCAGGCTGCATTATCACGGACCAACGGATGGAAACCTCGGTAAAGGGTATTTTTGCGGCAGGAGATGTAAGAAACACCCCTTTCAGACAGATTGTCACAGCCTGCGGAGACGGAGCGGTGGCAGCCCATTATGCAGGAGAGCATGTGGACAGCATAAAGGGAGAAGCCTACATCTGAAATGAGCTGGAAACTGACAGAGGACTTCAGATCCTCACCGGAGCATGATGCAATCAAGGAATTTCTGCTTAAAGAAGAATACAGCTGCCTGGATATAACCTCCTTGCTGGCCGCTGCCGATTATGACAGCAGAAAAGAGGAATACAGGCTTCTGTTCCATACCGACAGGGAGAACAAACCCGATGCCGTGCTGTTCATGACCGGATTCGGAAAGCTGATTCCTGTTTTTGCAGAGGGTTTCATCTACAGAAGAAGATATACCCAGGAAATAATTTCCCTGCTGGGAGACAGGCTGGGTCTGCTGAACATGATTTCAGGCAAGCCTAAGGCGGCGGAGGTAATGGCCGGGGAATTTGCCCCATCACACGACAGGCTGTATACCGATTACTACATAATGCAGCTGACACGGGATAACTTTATGCCTCCTCTCCCCTCGCCGGGAACCGGAATACACAGGGGATCAATACTCCATCTGCCGTTTCTGTTACCGCTCCAGAAGGCCTACGAGCTGGAAGAGGTTCTTCTGAATCCCGACTACTACGACTTCAGGGAATCTGTTATCTGGCTTAAAAACATACTTACCAGGGAAACCTGCTTTTATGCCAGAACCGGCTTCAGATATTCAGGCAAGGCCAACACCAATGCCAGAGGCTTTAAGCATATACAGATAGGAGGAGTCTTTACCCATAGGGATTTCAGGGGAAAAAGAATAGGAAAAAATACTGTTGCCGCCCTGTGCAGTCATCTCTTTTCCAAGGAAGACATGAATATATCCCTGTTCGTGAAGCAGGACAACGCAGCGGCGGTAAAGGCATATACAGATCTTGGTTTCAGGATCGTAAACAGGATGAGGACAATATATTTTTACTGAAATATCCTACCAGCGGTTGAAGGAAATAACCTGGCCGGTACTCTTGCGCACTGTTTTCTGAGGCTCCTCGTCCTTTTCCCCCACAGCAAGAATCATCACGGCCCTCATGGAATAAGGGAGGCTCAGGATCTTCATGACAGAGGATTCGTTGAAGGTGGTAACAATACAGCTGCCGTACCCTTCCCTTTCTGCCTGAAGCATCATAAAGGAAACAGCGAAGGAGATGTCGATAGGATAGGAAAGCTGTCCGTTGGGCATGACATATTCCACATTGGTGGAGCAGGCCACAACAAGAGCCCCTGCATCCCTGACCTGAGGCTGGCCGTAGGCTGCTTCGGCAATTTTTTCCTTGAGCCCGGAATTATCGATAACCACAAAACGCCATGGCTGACGGTTCTTGGCAGAGGGTGCAAGACGCCCTGCTTCAAGAATGCGTTCCAGTCTTGAGGCATCCAGCGGAACATTCCTGAACTTTCTGATACTGGTTCGGTTTTCGATTTCCGGCAACAATCCCATAACTTATTATACCTTCATAATTTCCGGTAGTCAACACACCGGATCAGCGGAACTGCTCGGGCGGATTGAAAAGTTCCTTTACCGATTCTATGGCAAAGGTATCTGTCATTCCGGACACATAATCGGGAATGATGTTCTCAAAGCTTTTTTCGGTATTCTTGTAGAAATTTTCCATCTTACCGAGATAATGTCCGAACTCACCGGCAAGAGATGTGTTCTCCAGGACATATTTTTCGGTATCAAAGCCGTTCCTGTCAAAAATTTCGGAAAGATAATCCCACAGGGTATGAATAATTCGGGCAATGTACTGGTGATAGTTTACTAGATGACGGCTGGTATAAATCTTTTCGATATTGAACTTATGGATGCTTCTCATGGCATCGTACACAGGATCTGAAAAACCGATGGCTCCGTGTTTCTCGGCGTTGCTTATGACATCCTTGACCATGGTATCTATCATTTCCCCGTTCTTGGCTCCCAGATTCCTTATGACAATTTCGGGAACGTCATCCCGGCTTACGATCTTCAGGCTTACCGCATCCTCCAGATCCCGCCCCAGATAGGCTATCTTGTCAGACATCCTGACAACTATTCCCTCCCAGCTGCAGGGAAGAAAAGTCCTGGTGGTTATGCTTTCCAGATCTGCCGGTTTTTCCGCAGGCATGAGAAACTGCTCGAACTTCTCACCGCAGTGATTTATAATTCCGTCCCTGACTCCGAAGGAAAGATTGATTCCGCGCCCTTCGTTTATCAGATAGTCCACCACCCTGAGAGAATTTATCTCGTGACAGAAGCCGTAGCCCCCTTTCTTCTTTATAAGGTCTGAAATTATACTTTCTCCGGTATGTCCGAAGGGAGTATGCCCCAGATCGTGTCCCACGCTTATGGCCCAGGCCAGGTCCGTGTTCAGTCCCAGCTTGTTGCAGATGGTGACAGCGATGGTAGCCACATGCATGACATGCTCTATGCGGGTGCAGATGTGGTCGTTCTGAGGTGCAAAGAAAACCTGTGTCTTGTGCTTCAGCCTCCTGAACGGATAGGAGTGGATAATGGCTGTAAGGTCCCGGAAGAAAGGCTCCCGCACATCATCGGTACGGGAGTCCCGGCGTCTGCATAATTCCTTAAGATCGATTCTGTTCAGCATGGCTTTTTCAGAATGAAACTCCGCCTATAAGACCTGCAGAACAGCTTGCTGTTTCGTCAAAATAGACAGTTACAGGGAGTTCAAGATGAACAGGACCCAGTGCAAGTCCCAATCCGGCAACAGCCTTGAACTTGATGTGATCCTTATCTCCTTCAACATCTCCGGATACACTTACGGAACCCTTTTCAGCTGCCCATCCAGCACCAGTGCCGTCGTTATAGCTTACGGTACCGTATCCATCGTATTTGAGAGTACTTTCGCCGCCGAACATGATATCTGCTCCGAGACCTGCAAAGATATCAAAGATGCAGAGAGCCTTCACACCTGTGATGATTTCCACAGGAAGAACAAAACCTGAAATTTCCACATTGGTTTCCATGTCCGGCTTCATACGGATTTTTCTTTCATATGAACCTGTTGTCCAGGTATAGGAAACGCTTCCGAGTCCCTCGGAGTTCCACTGAAGATCATTGGAGTAATATGTGAGTCCGGCACCCACGTTAATACCGTTCCATCCGAATCCTGCCTTGCCTGCCGGTTTAACCAGCTGATAGTTGACCATAAATCCGAAAAGGGTGGAATCAAATTCAATATCTCCGGCTTCGCATGATGATTTTCCAGCCTTAAGTGTAAGGTAAAGTCCCCTGTCCATTCCCAGGAGATATCCCATGTTTATTCCCACTGATCCGGTAATGGCCTGAAGTCCGACACCGGCATAGATATCTCCCCGGTCGTGGTAATCGTCCAGGAACTGATCGATATCGGAATCATCCAAAATCACAGAACCGTTGGTTGAAACGCTGACCGAAATGAATTTATAATCGAGTGCAGACCTGAGATATCCTCCGTCTGC
The DNA here is from genome assembly GCA_045579325.1 of Spirochaetia bacterium. Lineage (GTDB taxonomy): Bacteria > Spirochaetota > Spirochaetia > CADAEX01 > CADAEX01 > CADAEX01. The sequence continues at coordinate 8,420 of JAZNLX010000145.1, read as the reverse complement.
CGCAAAAGCAGCTGCATTGTCAAGTCCTCTGGATATATCCTCCGCAGCTCCGTACTTATCAAAAAAAGTCCTGAATTTACTGCTGAATGAATCAAGCTTGTCAGTAACTTCAGTTTCCAGCCCCCATCCTGTATCCGGAAGATTAATCTGAAAATCTGCCGCAGAAGCAAATCCGGCAACAGCAAAAATCATCAAAAAAACAAAGAACCTTTTCATAGACTGCTCCTTTTTTATGAGTACTAATATTATACATACATTTTTCTTAATTGCAAATCTTTTGTTGTCTTTCCCCGCAAATTAATATATATATTAAAATATGGACATAAACAGAATAATTTCCGACACAGCATCTCAGCTTGAAGAGAGCATAAGAAACAAATATCATGTGGAAACCAGCGAGGAGCTGGGATTTTCAGGCAGACAGGGTGTATACAACATCCTGGACAATATTCTTTCGGTCCTTTTCCCGGGCTGCTACAGCGAAGATAAGATCAGGGAAGGGGAAATCAACTATTTTCTCAACGAAAAGCTCAGATATATAAGCTACAGATTCCTCCGTTACCTGAAGGACTGTATAAAATACAACTGCCAGGAGGCAAGATGCAGCAGCTGTTCCTGTACAGAACGGGCAGAGGCGGTACTTTCCAGGTTTATGGCAGCTCTTCCTCAGATCAGGGATATCCTTATCACCGATATAAATGCGGCAAAGAACGGAGACCCGGCAGCGGAATCCCTGGATGAGATTGTATTCAGCTATCCTTTCCTGGAGGCCATAGCGACCCACAGGATAGCCCATGTGCTTTATAACGAGAAGGTGCCTATCATTCCCCGGATGATGAGTGAAAGGGCTCATTCAAGAACCGGTATAGATATCCATCCGGGAGCTTCCATCGGAGAAAGCTTTTTTATAGACCACGGAACAGGTGTGGTTATCGGAGAAACCACCACCATAGGAAACAGGGTAAAGATATATCAGGGTGTGACCTTGGGAGCCCTCTCCCCTTTTGACAAGAAAGGAGCCCCTCTTGTAGGCAAGAAAAGACATCCCGATATTCAGGATGATGTAATCATATATGCAAATGCAACCATTCTGGGAGGAGATACCGTAATAGGAGCCGGCTCCATCATCGGAGGAAACACATGGATAACCAAGTCTGTACCTCCGAACAGTCTGGTCTACAAATAAAAGGGATTGAATTTCCTGTATTCACCGGGTCCCAGGGCTGCATCCAGCTCCCAGGGGCCTATTTTTTTTCTCCTGAGCCTGATTACGCAGTTTCCCATGGCGGCAAACATACGGCGTACCTGACGGAACTTTCCCTCCTCCAGGGTTACAATACAGTGAAAACTGTCCTGCCATTCAAGCAGTGCACTCCTGCTGACAAAGGCCTTCCCTTTCTTTTCCTCGGGAAGCATTATTCCGGTTCTGAAGCATTCGGTATATTCGTGCTGCTGCCACGGGGAGATACCTGTTTCAAGCTCTACCTCGTAGGTTTTGGATATACCGGCATCAGGAGATGTAAGGTAATGGGAAAACCAGCCGTTGTCGGTAAGGATGATAAGCCCTTCAGAATCCTTATCCAGGCGCCCTACCGTAAAAAGGGAGCTGTATTTTTCTTCCAGCAGGGAAAATACGGTGGGACTTCTGTCTGAAACTGTGGAACAGACATAACCCACCGGCTTGTTGAGCATGAGATATGTATGGACAGGCCCGGGTACAGGTACTCCGTTTACAGCCACACTGTCCCTTTCCGGGACAATGGGATGATTCCAGTCTGAAATCCTGATACCATTTACGGTAACAATGTTCCTGTCCAGAAAATTATAAGATCTTCTGGGAGAACAGATTTTCTGCTCAGCCAGAAAATGTCTGAGAGGCTCTTCTATCCGCATATTTCTTCATCAGCATAAAAACCAACGGAATGGAAACAAGCTGAAGAACAAGTCCCGGTAATCCGGCTTTCAGGGTCATGACAACTGTTTTGAAGGAAGCATCTGCAAGCAGAATGAGTCCTGTAAAATAAATAACCTTGCCCAGAAGCTGAGCTGCAAGGACTTTAAGGACAACGGGGAGCTTGACCCTGTACATAAGTCCGGCAGCCAGTCCGAGAAATGCAAGCTCCGAAGTCATGAACGGAAGCCTTGCCGCATCAGGCATACCTGATAATGCAAAACTTACCAAAGGACTCAGAAGTCCGATTACAGCCCCGGCCAAAGGTCCGGCAAGCATACCTGCCGCAAGGACAGGAATATGCATCGGAAGCCAGGTTCTGCCGGGCAGGGGACCTGTTCCGGCCATAACTCCGGCAAGATGGAAAAGCTGCGGGAACAGGACAGCTGCCGTTACCGCCACAGCAATCATCAAGGTCTGTTTCTTTACGGAAGGATATGCCTTATCTTCCAAAAACGATGCAGTGATCATTTTTCCGTAAGTCATTTGGCTGCCCAGAGGCTGTGAAGATTACAGTATTCGTAAACTGCAACAATTTCATCATCTTCTGTAAGGGCGAATACAGCTTCAGGCTTATCTGTTGGCTTGAAAATTTTTCTCTGGTTGCCGTTTTTGGTCTGAAGTGCAATCCACTGGATATAATGTTCAGGTGTCATAGGATGTTCAACGGAACCGATTTTTACGGTAACCTTGTTTCCTTCCCTGATAACTACAGGAACATGCTTTTCCTGTGCCGCATCGGTTGTTCCCGGAATAAGCTGCTGCATAGGTTCTCCGCAACAGATTGTAGGAACCGGAGTTTCGTTTACCATTGCCACGATTTTTCCGCAGATTCTGCACCTATAAAATTTCATTTCCATAATAAGCTCCTTATTAACTATAAAATAAACAAAATAACTGAAATTTTCAAGTTTTTTATTTTTCCAGCTGACCGTAGTAATCCAGGATTCCTCCGATCTCTATAACATTGGTATAGCCCATCTTTACAAGCTTGCCGGCAGCATCCTTGCTCCTCCTCCCGCTGCGGCAGTATACGTAGACTTCCTTTCCTTTATCCGGAACAAGCCTTTCTGCCAGAGCCGGTGTCATGGTCTCGTTTGTCAGCAGCACCGCCCCCGGTATGTGGCCTCCTTTGTATTCCTCCGGCCTGCGGACATCAAGAAGCACAAAGCTTTCGGAAGCCGCCATCATCTTCATTCCCTCTGCCATGGAAACAGAACGATAGCTCTTCCCCCCTTTTCCGGTATCTGCAAAGCATCTGACGGTAAATGTCAGCAGCAGAACCACAATCAGAACCGTGATTATTATCTTCCCGGTCACTTTTTTCCTCCCATAAGATAATCAGCCACCGCCTCGTAGGCAGGGATTGATATCGGATCAATATATTTGTTGGACGAAAGCGGATTGGATGCAAACCGGACTATGACCATCTCGGCGGCAGGATCTATGTAGATTGCCTGTCCGTGAACACCTCTGGCCATGAACGCCCTGTGGCTGTTGTTGGTAATCCACCACATGTTATGATAGCTCCATCCCTTGAGAAGCGGATATTCCCCTCCGGCTGCAAATGCTTCCGGACTGCCTCCGCCCGATACCTCTGCAGCTGCCCTTTCGGGAATAATCTCCTTACGGTCCAGCTTTCCGCCGAGCCTTATCATTTCGCCGAATGCAGCCATATCCCTGAGATTAAGGGAGAAGCCTCCGCCGGCTGCAGCCTTGCCTGCAGGATCCACCAGATAGTAGCCGTCCTGACGGGCACCCATAGGAACCCAGAGCCGTTCGGAAATAAGCCGGGTTATGCATTTACCCGTAACCCTGGAAATAATCCAGCCCATGACTTCCGTATTTACGGTCCTGTAGCTGAAGACCTTTCCGTGATCCTTTCCCGGTTCCTTCTTTACGGTCATGAGGTACTCGTAATAGTTTGCAGGCCCCTTGTAACCGGCCGGCCTAAAAGGATTTCCGGCGGCGGCATAGGCCCATACCTCAGACTTCGGGTTATTGTAATCCTCGCTGTACTGTATTGCCGTGGTCATATCCAGGACCTGACGCACAGTGGCATCCCCGAATCCCGATTCTGCCAGTTCAGGTATGTAATCCCTGACAAGTTTTTCCGGATCCAGACTCCCCTCTTCAATAAGAATGGATGCAAATGTTCCGGTGAAGGACTTACTGACAGACATGGCGGCATGCACACCGTCCCTGCCGAGTCCGGCCGGATATTTCTCATAGACTATCTTACCCTTGTGAAGAATTATGATACCGTCGGTATAATTCTTTTCAAGAAATTCTTCCCAATCCATGACCCGTTCCGAATCCCAGGCCCTGAAGGTAATATTTTCTATGCCCTTATCATGCTTTTCCCTGAAAACATGATACTCTCCCCTGGCTGCAGGAACCGATCTGGTAGGGAAAAATTCCCGCATGTGGTTTACACTGTAACGGATTGCCGGAAATTCAAAAAAGGATCCGTCGGAGGCAGATATAATTTTCTCCTTTTCCGGCGGAAACCCATTCATCCAGTCCTGGGCATGTACACTTTCCATACTCACTCCTGCCATCAGCATAAAAGCAATAATATTTTTCATATTCTGCCTCCTATCTAAAAGATAGCCATGCCGGGAGGCTGAAGTCAAACAATAAACTTCTTTACTTTTTCCAGGAGCTTTTCTGCATCCCTGCGCCCAAGCTCATAGGTACGGATAATTTTCTCGCGGTTTCTTTCGGTACGTCCCGCCTCAGGCTTTTCGGAGGGTCTGATAATGATGACGTTTCCCTTTCTTTCCTCTTCCTCAAGATAATCCAGCTGGGCATTGTAAACGTTGTGCCTGTTTTCGGCCGCCTTTACAAACTCCGGAAACCCCTTGTATATAAGCTTGATGAAACGGAGCATGGAATTAGGCTTTTTCCTGTAGCCCGCCGGCTGGGTAAGCACCACGATATTCTTTGCAAAACCCATCTCCTGCATTTTACGGATCGGAATGGAATCGGCTATTCCCCCGTCCAGGTAGAAACGGTTATCTATATTCACCACTCCCGCAACAAGCGGCATGGAGGATGAAGCCTGTACCCATCTTATTTTTCTTCCTCTGATGGATTCGCACCTGTGATAGACGGGAAGCCCGGTCTGAACATCGGTGGCCACCACGTAGAGAGGGGTGGGATTGGACTCAAAGGCATCGTTGTCGTACGGGTCCAGTTCTTCGGGGAGCCGGTAGTAGCAGAAGTTCACATTGAAGTAGTTTCCTGTGGTAATAAGGGATTTAAACCCCATATAGGCAGGATCTCCGCAGAACCTGGTGGTATACCTGAGAGAACGCCCCGGCTGACGGGAAAGGAAACTGGCAGCATGGATACAACCTGCCGAAACACCCATTACAGCACCGAAGGAAATGTTATTTTTCGCAAAAACATCAAGTACACCGGCGGTGTATATACCTCTGTGTCCGCCTCCTTCAAGGACAAGACCTGTTGAATTGACAAGCTGTTCCAAATTATTCTCCTATTACTTTTATTCGTCCCTGTGGATCGGCATATTCCTTTCCTATTTTCCCGCCGAGACATTCCGTTATGTACATTTCCAGAATATCTGTATCTACAAACCCTGTATTGACCTTGTTCACGGCATCCGCAAACATTGAAGCACCCCCACCCATGGATTCGATAAGATAATCTGTTGAAGCAATTGAATACATGTGCGATTTTCTGAGTTTTCTGTATTTTCCCGATTCCGGATCCAGAATCCTTATATCCCTGATTCGCCTTTTTCCGTCAATACCGGTGAAAAATCCGTTCTCATCAAGCTGCACGGGAGAGGGAACCGATGGATCGAAGCTGAACGTAAGCCCCGAAAAATGATAGAAGCTTCCTGACTCCTCCGGATAATTCCTGACTGAGAACTCAAGAAAGTCCCTGAGCTGACGGCCGGTTATCTCAGCTGTGCATATGTTGTTTCTGAAAGGGGTAGCATTGACAATATCGAGATGGGTCACATTTCCGGCACTGATCCCTTTCCTGATCCCTCCGCCGTTCATGGCCCCGATACAGGCTCCTGTCATGATACGGTAGGAATCAGACACCAGGTTTCCTATATTTGTTTCCCGGAACCTTACGATTCTCTTTCCATCTTTGGAATTTACCTCAAGATCTACTTCAGAAACCGCAAAGGCACGCTGTCCGTTTAATTCATTTTCCCGGTTGATTCCTGCTATGAAATCATCCACGGCCCGGTCCCGGCGGGGGTACTTTTCCACGGAAACAAGTTCAGTAGTAACGCGCCCGGGGGTCAGGGTAAGCTTTCCCATATATGCAAATCCGGAGCCGGTAGAGGAAAGGACCACCTCCTTGCCTGACCTGTCGGTGATTCTCCTGTGTTCCATAACGGTGTGGGAATGGGCATCCAGCACTGCCGAAAGACCGGACGTATTTTTTATAAGCTCTATGGAGCTCCATTTTTCAGGAACATCCTCACTGCCAAGATGGGCAAGGGCAACCACGTAATCGGCACCGGCGGCCTTGGCTGCATCTATGCTTTTCTGCACATTCTCAAACAGGTTATCGGCACAGAAGCTGTAGTAAACAACACCGTTCCTGGTATAAAATGTGGAGCGGGTCGACTTATATGTATCAGGAGTAATGACCCCCACAAAGGCAACATCGGCATCCCCGCAGCGGACAATCGTATAAGGACTGAAAACATGCTTGTTTTCCCGATCCAGGAAATTACAGCAGACAAAGGGGGCCTTGGACATATCGGCAAGCTCCTTGAGCCGGGCCACTCCGTAATCAAACTCATGGTTTCCGGGAGCCACCGCATCGTAACCCACTATATCCATTATCCCGGTAATGTATTCCCCTTTGGAAACAGCCCCATACCAGCCCCCCTGAATAAAGTCGCCCACAGAGACAGCCGCCACTTTTCCGTGCTTTGCTTCGAGCTCCTGCCTGAAGGCAGAAAATTTGGAATATCCGTCCACGGCACAGTGGACATCGTTTTCGTACAGAATTACCGCCTCGGACTGCTGCGCAAAGGCAGGAGCGGAAAAAAACAGTACCAGTAAGGAAACAATCAGTAAAGCAAGCTTTTTCTTCATATCATAAATTTCCCTTTTTTCTGCATACCGCAGAAAGTTTAAAAAGATAGAATACAAAGGAGGCTGCCGCTAACAGGATTCCTGCCGGATATGAAACCGATGCACCCAATGCAAAACCCTCCTTGGCTATAAGAATGTATGTAACACAGACTCCTGTCATGAACGCAGCAGGAACTGCAGTAATAAGCGAGCTGAATTTTCCCTTTCCTTTCCTGATGAAATAGGCGGTGGCAACCCATAAGGTAATCATGGCAAGAGTCTGGTTGCCCCATGCGAAATAACGCCACAGAATATTGAAATCAATCTGGGTGAGAATACCGCAGACTGCAAGGACAGGAATTGTAATGATAAGCCGGTTCTTTACGGATGACTGGTCAAGTCCGGTACATTCGGAAAGGATAAGCCTGGCACTCCGGCAGGCAGTGTCCCCTGAAGTAATCGGACAGACCACCACACCTATGACAGCAAGAATACCGCCCAGAGGACCGAGGAGAGTACAGGAGATATCATAAACCACCCCGGACTGTCCCATGCGGACAAGTGCATCACCCAATGCATCCGTAGCCCCGTAGAATGCCACACCTGCCGCCGCCCAGACAAGGGCAATAACAGATTCGATAATCATGGCACCGTAGAAAATACTGCGGCCCAGATGCTCTCCGGTAATGCATTTGGCAATCATCGGAGACTGAGTGGCATGAAAACCAGATATGGCGCCGCAGGCTACCGTAATAAACATAAACGGCCATATGGGGAGGTTATCGGGATGAAGATCTGCAAAGGTGATTTCGGGAATATGATATTCGCCGGAAAAGCAGATACCCACAAAAATTCCCAGAGCCATAACTATAAGGATTACCCCGAAAACCGGATATATCTTTCCGATTACTTTGTCGATAGGCAGAAGGGTTGCAAGCAGATAGTAGATAAAAATCACAACAGCCCAGAATCCCACATTCAGTTTCTCGGGGGTGAGCATGGCAAGAAGAACAGCAGGACTGGTAATGAATACTGCTCCCACCAGGATAAGCATCGGAACGGAATAAAGCCTCATGAACCACTTTATCGGTTTTCCGCAGTAGATTCCGGCAAGTTCGGCAATGGACTCCCCGTTATGCCTTATGGAAATCATACCTGAAACATAGTCATGAACCGCACCGGCAAAGACAGATCCCAGTACAATCCAGAGAAATACCACAGGGCCGAACATGGCACCCATAAGAGCCCCGAAGATAGGGCCTGTACCTGCAATATTCAGAAGCTGGATAAGGAAAGCCTTCCAGGTCTTAATAGGAACCCTGTCGACACCGTCCGGATGGGCAATGGCAGGAGTAGGTCGGTTATCAGCACCAAATATCTTTTCCGTAAAACGGCTG
>JAZNLX010000144.1:0-5531 GCA_045579325.1 Spirochaetia bacterium | reverse complement strand
AGATCTTCAGACCCTGGATCTTGCTCCGGAAGTATACAGGCTTTTTCCCAAGCTTGAAGGAATGGGCCTTCTCCGTATGCGGGAATTCAGCCTGGACAGCAGATACAGGTCGGAGGAGACTTCCGAAATCGATATACTGATTTCTCTTTTCAGGTCTGTGTTCTATGCACGCTGTCCTCAGGTCAGCGAAAACTATGAAAAAATACTTCCTCTCGTGGCTCTGGGCTCCATTGCCGATCTCATGCCGCTGAGGGATGAAAACAGGATTCTTGTCAAAAAAGGGCTTCAGGGAATGATTGCCTGCGACAACGCCGGGCTCCATGAGCTCCTTGTAAGGCAGAAACTGGTAGACAGGGCCGTTACCACCGCAGATGTTGCATGGTACATTTCCCCGGTAATCAATGCTTCAGGTCGTATGGGAGTTCCGTCAAAGGCGGTAAAGCTTTTCCTTTCCAGGGATATTCCGGAAGTCAAGTTGCTTGCCGAGGAAATCCTTGCTCTTAACAAGCAGCGCAAGAAGCTGGGAGACGAATATTGGGACAAACTTACCCACAGCGCCAAGGAAAGCCTTGAAAAATACACAGGTTCGCTTCTATGTACAGGAGGAAAAGGGGTTCCGAGAGGAATTACAGGCATTCTGGCAGCCCGCTTCTCCAATTATTTCAATGTTCCGTCCATCATCTATTCAATTATGGATGACAAGGCGGTAGGCTCTGTCAGAAGTGTAAGAAATTATTCCATCATGCCGCTTCTGGATTACTGCCGGGATTTTTTCATGGATTACGGCGGACACGATTTTGCAGGAGGCTTTTCTCTCAATGCATCCGACATAGATGCCTTCAGGGATCGTCTTTTAAAGTTTACCGAGGAGGAGGGAATCGAGATTCCCGAAAAGCCGGCTATCGAGATAGATGCCGAGCTCCCGGAAGGGTATTTTACAGAGGCAATCCTGGATGTGGCCGACAGAATGGTTCCTTACGGGGAATGCAACGCCCCTCTGGTTTTCTTTGCCAGGAAGCTTGAAATCAAGGTTATGGATCTGGTGGGGCAGCGAAACGGCGGGCACCTTAAATTTACCCTGGATTCGGGAAAGAACCTGTGGCCGGCTATTTTCTGGAACAGCTCCGACAGGATAAAGGAATTTAAGGCCGGAGATAAGGTAAATGTTATTTTCAGGATAGAAAATAACTATTTCCGCAACAAGGTAACACCTCAGCTTGTTATTCAGGATATGGAAATTGTCTGAATCAATTGACAAAAAAAGGTGTTTTTTTTATTATATTTAACATATTTACGGACTGGTTTACCAAAGGGGGTGATTTCCTGTGGCATTTGTAAAAGTAGATGATAACGAATCTTTGGAAAAAGCACTTAAACGCTTCAAGAGAATGGTTGAAAAAGAAGGCATCATCAGAGAATGGAAAAAAAGAGAATACTATGAAAAACCTTCCACAATCAACACACGCAAGAAAAAGGCTATTCTCAGAAAACAGATGAAGAAGAACCGCAAAATGCAGTCAACAAAAAGCTACTAAGCTTTAACTTTTTCAATAGACGGGCTGTCCTTGACAGCCCGTTTTTTTTTACATATTCTTATATATATGAGAAACAGTTTCCGTTTACTTTATTTGATTTTTGCAGCCCTTGTTCTGTTTTCGGGCTGTGAGACATTTTCTGAATTTATGAATCCTTCCTCAAACGGCAGCAGCGAATGGTTCACCGGAACAGCCAAAGGAAAGAAAGGGGAGTTGGAAGAGCTGGAAAAAAAAGCCATGGAGGATATGTTCCTTCAGGTAAAAGAAGAATTTCAGCTTGAAAACACAGGTGAAACCCTCAGGGCCCTCTGTCTCGGCAAAACAGAAATCAAGAAATCAGCTTTGCTGGGTATCCATACCGTAACATATAAGCTTCTCAAGACCGATGCGGAAGAGGCTCTGGTGGCAGATCAGGCATCAGAGGAGGAAAGACTCCACAGCGCTCTTGAAAAATACAACGAGGCCTATACCTTTGCAGACAAGCTCAATGTACTCTGCAATGCTTACGGCATAGCCTCCACTTCCTCCTATTTCTCCATGGAGGCAGAAACCGTAACAGAGAGAATCGGCAGACTTCTGGAATCGGCTTCCGTTACCGCTTCTTCAGTTTCCTCCAGATATGAATACGGCGAAAATTTCAGCCTCCTGGCCGAGGTAAAGCCGGGAAACGGCGATGATTCCGGAATCATTACCCTTGATATCGTAGATCGGGAAGGAAACATCTTCGACAGTGCTGTAACCAACGGCCGCGGAGTCTATTTCGGCAGCTTCGGCGAGGATGGTGTAAAAAAGCTGGGCGATCATGTTTATACCGTAAGGATAAATCTCGGAAACACAGATCTTGCTTCAAAGCTTCAGAATGTTCCGGCCGCAGAGCTTGCATTCTGTGTGGACAGAATATCTGTTACAGCAGATATCAAGTTGGAAGAGCCCCTTTATTCCGATGCCCTTGCGGATCTGTACAGGGATTTCATAAATAGCGATGAGGCACAGCTCAATCTCGTGGTACCGGGAACCAGGGAACTTTTCAATATTGAGCTGGAGCTTTATACCGGAGATGCCGTAAAGAATGAACAGGGTGTATACAGCACATCTGTCAGCGGTGCATTCCATATATCGGACCGCAACGGTGTGGTTATCTATGTCCTTCAGACCGACGAATACCTTGCCGAGGGAGCCACTGCACAGGGAATGATGGAAACCGCCCTTTCCAAGCTGCTTAATGCGGTAAGACAGGACAGCTCCTTCATGGAAGAATTCAAAGGCATAATCTACAGGGAGTAAGCATGAATCAGGATCAGGTTGCAGAGAAGCTCAGAAGCCTAACAGACGAGGTTCCTCCCTTTACATTGGTTTTTTCCGGTAAGAAGAGCAAAAAGGTCAACGGACTCTATATGCCTTCCACCAAGGAAATCATTATCCACAACAAGAACATGAGCTCAGATATGGAACTCATTTATACAGCCATTCACGAATTTGCCCATCACGTGGTTACCTACAGGTCCGGTGGAGTGGTGCTTTCAAACAGGTGTCATACCGGAAAGTTCTGGGCAGTTTTTCACGAGCTTCTCAGCAAGGCCGAGGAACTGGGTATCTATTCCAATCCCTTTAAGTCTGATGAGGAATTCATCGCCCTTACAGAACGGATAAAGAACGATTTTCTCCTGAAAAACGGTACTCTCATGAAGGAATTTGCCGCAGTACTTATGGAAGCCCGGAACAGATGCGTGGAAAAGCACCTGAGTTTTGACGATTACGTGGACCGGGAGCTGGGAATGGAGAAAACCACAGCCAATACTCTTCTCCGTATCGAGAAATATGACATAAATCCCGCAATCGGTTACGACAACATGAAAACCATAGCCGGAATCAAGGATGAAGCCAAGAGAGAAGTTGCCGAAAAGGCATTCCTGGAAGGGGAATCCAGCGATACCGTAAAGACAAATATAGTACATCAGCCTGCGGAACCTGCTGCAAAACCCTCTGCCGTGGATCAGCTCGAGGCAGAGAAGAGCAAGCTGGAAAAGGCCATTGAGGGGCTTAGAAAAAAGCTTCAGATGGTGGACAGGATGCTTGAGGATGAAAAAAATAAATTGACTGTTTGACTGTATTAATATTAATATTTAGTTATAGGAGCAACTGATGGTACAGTTTTATTTTCTTGCAATATTTGTAAATCTTATCGGCGGATTCTATTTTGCCTGTGAAATATTTTCAGGGAAGTTTCCCGCAGTAACCAAGATCAGGGAATTTCTGGGCAACAGCAGGGCACAGCTTGTCTTTGCCGTCATAGCAGGTATTACAGGACTCTTTAAGATTATCAGTGTATTCTATGAGGATGTTCCGGTGGTGGGAGATCTTTTCATTGCAGTTTCATCTCTTCTTATATGTCTCTATTTCCTTCATGACACCATTGTAAAGAAGGAAGCACCTGTTGTTGAAGCAGAGATTGTTACAGAAGGGGATGATAAATCAGAACCTCAACCCGAGGTCATTGTTATCAAGAAAGAGGATTTCTCTTCAAGGCTTGATAAGTTCTACTCATTTACAGAGCAGTTCAAGGGGGCAATCGGAATTGCGGCCATCATCCTGGCGGTACTCCATTTCTGTTTCCCGACAGTGATTTTTATCTAAGCTTTTTTCCTGTAGAAAAGAACTATGGAACGGCCGTATTTCCTTTCGTCTATAAGATCGAATTTTTCAAACTGTTCCTCATCCAGGTTATCCTCCTGGGGATAGTGAATCATCAGTCTTCCGTTTTCTTTCAGCAGCTCCGATTCTCCTATCTTGTAAATAAGTTCCCTCTTCTTCTGTCTCGGAAAAGGGGGATCCAGGAAAATCAGGTTAAAGCTTCCGTCCGGCATGCACTGGATATAGCGCTCCACAGACATGAGTCTCAGTGAGATTTCACTTTCCACAAAGGAGATATTCTCCTTGATCACATTTTTCTTGATAAAGTCCTTCTCAACCAGTACAACAGGCTCCGCACCCCTGGATGCGGCTTCTATGCCTATTATTCCCGATCCGCTGAACATGTCGAGAAAGGAGAGACCCTCCAGGTTTCCCAGGATGGAAAACACCGATTCCCTCATTCTGTCCATGGAAGGTCTGATTATACCTTTAGGGCATTTTACCAGTCTGCCCGAATAGATTCCGCCGGTAACACGCATCAGTCGTTTCTTCTGCCGAAAAATCTGAGAAGGAAAATGAACATGTTAATGAAATCCAGATAGAGCTTCAGGGCGCCCATAATGGAGAATCTTACATAATCGTTTTCTTCCAGTGAACCTGAGAACTGTCTGCTTACACCCAGGATATACTGTACGTCAAAGGCTGTGAGTCCGCAGAAAACCAGTACTCCCACAAAGGAGATCATGTAGTCGAAGGATGAGCTTCTGAGGAACATGTTGACTACGGAAGCTATAAGAATTCCGATAAGTGCCATGAAAAGGTACTGACCCATTCCGCTGAGATCCTTCTTGGTGGTGGTCGCATAGAATGCCATGGCCCCGAATGTGGCTGCTGTCACAAAGAATGTGGATGTAAGGCTGGCGTGAGTATAAAGGAAAAGCATCGGTGAAAGGGTAATTCCGTTAAGCAGGGAATAGGCACCGAAACACAATGTGGCACTGAGGGGAGACATGGAAAGGATTCTTCCCGAAAGCATGAATACAAGTATGAATTCCGCAATGAAAAGTCCGAACAGCATTCCGGATTTGACTATGGAATTGAGTCTTGCGGGATCACTCATCATCCAGAGAGATGCTACGGCTGTAAGAGCCAGGCCGGCTGTCATCCAGAGATAGACATTTCTGATAAGGCTCCGTTCCTGTACGTTCTGTACGCCTGATGCTGTAAAATCTAACATAGAATAAAGCTCCTGTTGTTAATATATTTTAAATATCGCAATTATTTAACCGATTGTCAAATGCCTCTTTTTGATATATAAATAATTATCAAATTTCCGGAGTAATTAATATGATTCTGTTTGCAGCA
>JAZNLX010000143.1:0-4503 GCA_045579325.1 Spirochaetia bacterium | reverse complement strand
GCTGGGGCTGCCGGTGGATTCCAAAGACAGCGATTATAACCGTTTCCGCGAAGCCATTGCCAAGTTCGGGTTTACCGGCGAGGTAAAGGAGACTGTGGAACAGGAGCTCCAGAAGTTCTCCATGATGGATCCTCATTCCCCTGAATTCGGTGTTACAAGAAATTATCTTTCCACAATCATTTCCCTGCCCTGGAACAAATTTTCCGACGACAAGCTTGACATAAGAAAGGCAAAGTCAATCCTTGCAAAGGATCACTACGGCCTGGAGGATGTGAAGGAAAGAATCGTGGAATATCTTTCAGTAAAGAAGCTTAAAAAAGATTCCAAAGGTTCGATTCTCTGCCTTGTGGGCCCTCCGGGAGTTGGAAAGACTTCTGTGGGAAGATCTGTGGCCAAAGCCATGAACAGGGAATTTTTCCGCTTCTCTGTGGGAGGAATGAAGGATGAGGCAGAAATCAAGGGACACAGAAGAACATATATCGGTGCCATGCCGGGAAAAATTCTTCAGGGTCTCAAGATCTGCAAGACAAGCAATCCTGTTTTCATGATAGACGAGATAGACAAGCTGGGTTCATCCTTCCAGGGAGACCCGTCATCGGCTCTTCTTGAGGTTCTGGATCCGGAACAGAATATTTCCTTCAGGGATCATTACCTGGATCTCCCTTTTGATATTTCAAACGTAATGTTCATTACCACTGCCAACTCACTGGATACCATTCCTACTCCGCTGCTGGACAGGATGGAGGTAATCAGGATTGCAGGCTATATCAAGCAGGAAAAGGTCAAGATTGCAGAAAAATATCTGCTTCCGAAAAGCCTGGAAGCCAACGGACTGGACAAGGAGCAGGTTTTTTACGAGGGAGATACCCTTTCCGTGATTGCCGAGAACTATGTAAGGGAGGCGGGAGTCAGAAACCTGGAAAAGGCTCTGGACAAGATAAACAGGAAACTGGCCAAGGAGCTGGTTATGGATAAGAAGAAATATCCGTTCAGGATAACTTCCGACAGGCTGGAACACTATCTGGGCAAGCCGAGATTCGCTCCTGATGAGATCAAGGTCCCTTCGAGACCCGGAATGGTGGTAGGACTTGCATGGACCAATTTCGGCGGCGATACCCTTATGATCGAGACTGCCAGGATGCCCGGCAAGGAAGGCTTTAAGCTTACAGGGCAGATGGGAGATGTAATGAAGGAATCGGCAAGCATAGCCTTTACATATGTCAGAACCGTTGCCGATAAATTCGGTATAAAGAAGAATGCCTTCGAGGAGTATCAGTATCATCTCCATATTCCGGAGGGTGCAACCCCTAAAGACGGCCCTTCTGCAGGTATCACCATGGCCAGTGCCATTCTTTCCCTTATCAGGAACAAGAAGATAAAGAAGGATTTTGCCATGACAGGAGAGCTTTCCCTTACCGGAGATGTGCTTCCGATCGGCGGTCTCAAGGAAAAAACCATAGCGGCCAGAAGGAACATGGTAAAGCATATCATTATCCCGAAACATAATGAAAAGGATCTGGAGGAAATTCCTGCATATGTCAAGAAAGGAATTGTTTTCCACCCTGTAAGCAGAATGGAAGAAGTAATTGAACTTATTTTTTAAGAGAGCTGTCTTATTTATTGTTTTCTCATTGGTTGCTGTCCTGGGCTGTGTTGCAGATCCGTTTGAGGACAGGATTCTTGATGCCCTTCTCCTGAACAGTTTTCCGGAGGAAATAAGGAATTCCATCCTGGATGACATGGAAGGATTCAAAAAGAACCTGGCTGCCGTGGAACGGGAGGAAAAAAGGTTTTTTATTGTGGCAGACAAGGAAAATCTGCTGCCGGCGGATTATGATCCGGGAGAACTGGCAGATCTGGACGGAACCGGAATTACAGTCAACAAGAAAGGGATGCAGCTGGAAAAAAGTACATTCAGTGCCCTGAAGGCTATGCTGACCGATGCCCGGAAGGACGGACTTGATATAATGGTATCTTCAGCCTACAGAAGCTATAAATATCAGACAGGACTCTATAACTATTATATTTCGGTTTACGGCAAGGAAGAGACAGACAAGTTCTCTGCCCCACCCGGCTCATCCCAGCATCAGCTGGGGACTGTAGTTGATTTCGGCTCCGTGGATGCCGGCTTCTACAATACGCCCGAGGAAAAATGGCTCAGGGAAAATGCCGTAAGATACGGATTCTCCCTTTCCTTTCCTAAAGGTTACGAGGAGATAACAGGCTACAGCTGGGAATGCTGGCATTTCCGTTATGTGACTCCTGCCGGAGCCACATTCCAGAAAAAGTACTTCAATGATATTCAGCACTATATGCTGAAGTTTCTTCAGTTGATGAACCGGGAGTAAATCTGATTATCCTTTCAGCATAGCCAGGATTTCCGGGTTGTCATTGATGACCGGATTTTCGGCTGCAATGTCATAGGCGGTTTTTCCGTTTTAACATAATTCCAAAAATGTTTCTTACTTTCTGGCCTCAAGGAGTATTCTGATTATTTCGTCCTTTGAGTTGTCTCCGGAGGCATACATGAGAGGAGTCATGCCGTTTCTGTCCTTGGCATTGATGTCTGCTCCGTTTCTGATGAGGGTTTTGACGAGTTCGGGATTGCTGCATCTCCAGGCTGCAAACATGAGAGCTGTCATTCCGTTGGTGCTTTCAGCATCTATTTCCGCACCGTTTTCGAGGAGTATTTTGACAAGCTCTGCATCATTGCTTTTCCATGCCGCATACATGAGGGGTGTCATACCGTTGGAATCTGCCCTGTTGAGATCAGAGCCGTTTTCAGAAGCTTTTTTGAGCTCATCCCATTTTCCGTTTCTGCATAGTTCAATAATGTATGTTTCTGTCATAAAGTTAAAGATAATAAAAATTTTAAAAAAGGAAAGCGTTATTTACTAAAAAAATTCTCACTTGAGTGATAGTCGCTTCTGTAATTCTGCCAGATAGGACAAAGCCTGCATAGGTGTCATGTTGTTGATGTCTGCGGAAAGTATCTCGCTTTCAAGAAGCTGTGCCGGTGAAAAAAGCTCCGGTTCTGGCTGCAGACAGGCAGAAGGCATGTTGATTTCCCTTTTTTCAAGACCCCTGAGCAGTTCCTTTGCCCTGAGAATGATTTCGAAAGGGATTCCTGCAAGCTCCGCTACCTGGATACCGTAGGATCTGTTGGCTGCTCCCGGCTTGATTTTCTTAAGGAATACCAGTCTGCCGTTTTCTTCGGTGGCATTCATGGACATATTGGTTATGTTGCTGTTTTCCATGGAGGTAAGCTCGTGGTAATGGGTGGCAAATATAGTCTTGGCTTTAAGTCTGCAGGTCAGGTATTCGCAGATGCTCCAGGCTATGGAAAGGCCGTCGTTGGTTCCGGTTCCCCTTCCTACCTCGTCCATGATGATGAAGCTGTTCTGGGTGGCACACCTGAGGATATTGGCTGTTTCTGACATTTCCACAAGGAAGGTGGATTCTCCCCTGGCCAGATTGTCGGAGGCTCCAACACGGCAGAATATCTTGTCCACGATTCCTATTTCAGCCTCTTCCGCAGGGACAAAGCTTCCGGCCTGGGCCATGAGTACGATTATGGCATTCTGCCGGAGGAATGTGGATTTACCGGCCATGTTCGGTCCTGTGAGCATGAGCAGGTTGTTTTTTCCGCTTTTAAGGTTAAAGTCATTGGAGATGAAGTCTCCCGGAGGCAGATGGCTTTCCACTACCGGATGTCTTCCCCCTTTGATTCTGATGGAATTGCCACTGTTTATTACCGGTTTTACATAGCCGTAAGATGTGGCTGCATCGGCCAGTGACTGCAGACAGTCGGTTTCGGAAATCTTACCTGCAATTCCTGTAATGAACCTGATTTCTTCCTTTATTTTATCCCTTATTTCGCAAAAAAGCTCCCTTTCCAGGGTTATTATCTTTTCATGGGCTGTATTAAGTTCGGTTTCAAGCTCTGTAAGTCTTTCTGTGGTAAAGCGTTCGCTGTTAAGGGTGGACTGTTTTCTGATATAATTTTCCGGTACCTGGGACAGATAGGATTTGGTTACTTCTATGAAATATCCGATAATCTTGTTGTATCTGAGCTTCAGGTTAGGGATATTGCAGGCCTGCTTTTCTTCTTCCATATATGCATCAAGAACAGACTGACTGTTGTCCCGGAGATTGCGCAGATGGTCCAGCTCGCTGTTGATGCCTGCTTTTATCATTCCCCCCTCGTTTATCACTACCGGCGGATTTTCTGCAATGGTGGAATCGAGATAGCTGTACAGGTTTCTTATGTGTTCTGTCTCTTCACTGCCGAAGAAACAGTATTCTTCCAGCATTTCCATTATTTCACCACATTTGAGGAAGGAATTCTTAAGCCCTTCCATATCCCGTGCGGAGGCCTTGTTCATGGCAATCTTGGCACAGATTCTTTCCATATCCAGTATGCCGCTGAGCTTGCTTCTTACAGAGGAAAGGAGCAGCTGGTTCCTGTAGAAGATATCTACCGCATCCTGTCTTTTTCTGATA
>JAZNLX010000142.1:0-2516 GCA_045579325.1 Spirochaetia bacterium | reverse complement strand
ACCTTATCGCCCGGAACTATACGGATATAGAATTTTCTCATTTTACCTGACAGGTGTGCCAGAATAAGATGACCGTTTTTAAGCTCAACCTTGAACATTGTGTTAGGGAGAGCTTCCTTTACTATTCCTTCAATCTCTATAGCTTCTTCTTTTGCCAAGATATTCCTCTTTAAGACTTTGAAAATTTAAGATTTATAAATATATATATTGTTAATCAAAAGCTTTGTCAATGTCATGGAATCTGTTGTATAATAAGCTTATGATAATTTCCGCAGGAACTGCATACACAGAAAACACCACCCACGCGGGGCACCATTCGGCAGGCCTTACTCTTCTGGAGGCCCTGTGGCCGGGAAAACTGCCCGAAATCCTCACTGCAGAATCGGGGCGCCCCTACCAGAGCCTGTATCCGGAACTGGACTTCAATATTTCCCATTCGGGAAACCTTGCGGCCTGCATTGTGGCAGAGGGGCGGGTGGGCTGCGATATCCAGACCGTAAAAAGGAAATTTTATCCGGAAACCGCAAAGCGCTTCTTTCATCCCCGGGAATACAGCTTTATAGAGCAGGCCCCGGACGAAGAGGAAAAAAAGAGACGGTTCTACACGCTGTGGGTTCTTAAAGAGGCCCATATCAAGCTGTTGGGGACATCTGTTACCGAAATAAGGAAAACTCCCGTATTTCTGTTTGAAGAGGGCAGACTGAACTGTACCGGAGAGCATTTTTTCTACGAAGTTTACCGGAGCCGGGACTACATGCTGGCTTTTGCCTTTGAAAAAGAGCATTCGCTGAGAAACGGGGAAATAAAGCACTTCGGGGAAAACAGGGAAGATTTTACCTATTTTCTTTCAAATATGCAGAGTGTAAAGTCCTGAAACTCCTCGGTTGAAACAATTTCCCATACATTTTTGTCTATTTCGGGGAAATATGTATCTCCGTCGTATTCGGCATGGATTGCGGAAATGTAAAGACGATCCGCCTCCCCTATCATGCGGTTGTAAAGGGTTGCTCCTCCGATAATGAAAACCTTTTCCTCTCCGGCCTGTGCTGCAGCCAGAGCCTCCTCCACAGAACCGAAATAAAGGACACCTTCCACCTTGTCCTCTTCCCGGATGCTTTTGGAAATGACCATGTTTGTCCGTTTTGGCAGGGGACGACCGATGGATTCAAAGGTTTTTCTCCCCATGATAACAGTATTGCCCAGGGTATGTCTTCTGAAAAGCTTCAGATCCTCCGGCAGGTTCCACGGCATTGTTCCGTCCTTGCCTATAACCCTTGAAGGGGTCATTGCTGCTATAATGTTTATCTCTTTCATAGATTGTTTCCCTGAAATAATCTTTGCACATAAAAGGGAAAATGACAAGGCAAAAAAAATCCCTGCCTAACGACAGGGATTGTATAATTATACAGTGCTAAGGTTACGGAGCTACGGAAACTATACCTTCAGTTCCTTTTTCTGCTGCCAAAACATCAAGCATGGTTGAAGAACCGGCCAGCACGATTCCGCTGCCGTCTTTTCCCGCGTTCTCGAAACAGCTGGAATAAGATGTCGGATTGGCATTGATGGTAATAGTTCCGGCAAGGGAGCTGCATTCTATAAATAATCCATCCAGTTTTGTCACACTGGCCGGAATGGTGAAACCGTCAGGAAGAGAGGCAAGGGCGTAGCACCAACCAAACATGGAAGATGTGTCTGTAACACCGGACGGGATGGTGAAGCCCTCAGGAAGAGAGACAAGGGAATAGCAACAGTAGAAAGTACCTGACATACTTTTAATTGGTTTTCCGTTGATGCTCTCGCAGATAAGCCCCACCTCAGTTATTGTAGTTATATCCGGAAATTCAAACCAGGCCGGAGCTGTAGCTGTTTCATAAATATCATTGGCAACTATTACGGACCATCCGTCTGTTATACTTATATAGCCTACATCAAATCCATAAATATACATGTAACCATTGTACAAAAATACATCACCTGTCTGGAATGTATCCGGAAAAGCCTCGCCTGCTACCTTGATATTGCTGTATTCTAAATTGCCAAGGTCAGAATTGGTATTGGCAAAGAATGCCCCGTCAGGAACAGTATTACCGACAACTGATGTATCTGCAGGAGGTGTTACAGGTGTTGTTGTAGCTGTATCGGAGGATCCGCCGCTCCCGCCGCTGTCACAGCCGGAAAACATGCATACTGAAACAATAAGCATTACGATTACA
Source organism: Spirochaetia bacterium (assembly GCA_045579325.1). Classification (GTDB taxonomy): domain Bacteria; phylum Spirochaetota; class Spirochaetia; order CADAEX01; family CADAEX01; genus CADAEX01. The sequence goes on along the minus strand of JAZNLX010000142.1, from coordinate 303 downwards.
ATTTTTTTCATTTTAAATTCCTTTAAAACAAATATTTAAATAAATTTACCGCGGAGGGAGGTAAAAATCAAGGAAAAATTATGCAATCAAACATTTTTACATACAGAAAAAAATTCCCTGCCTTGCGACAGGGATTGTATAATTATACAGCCACACCGAACTTTATGAAGCCCTGTGGCTCATATCCCTCCAGGGTAATGTCTTCAAAGGTCAGCTCGTCAAAAGGCTTGTCTGCAATCTTTACGGTCGGAAGCTTTCCCGGTGTACGGGTCAGCTGCTCCTTAAGACCGTCGATATGGTTTT
>JAZNLX010000141.1:0-10617 GCA_045579325.1 Spirochaetia bacterium | reverse complement strand
GGTTTTCCGCCCCAGTAGTTTTCGTTTCTTTCAAGGATAAGGTGTTCTGCATCTACGAATTCAACAATCTTGTAAGGTCCTGTTGCAACAGGCTTGAACTGCCACTGCTTGAAATCTGTGGAGTTGAATCCCTTTCCGCTGATAATTGAATAAGGAGAAAGAGAAAGGATCTGCTTCATTGTTGGGTCCGGTTTCTTTGTGATGATTCTTACTGTGTAGTCATCAATCTTCTGTACTGCCTTGAATGAAGGGAAGTTCTTGTCCTTACCCATTATGGAATCTGCAGAGAGACCTCTTCTAGGTCCGAAAGAAGCTACTACGTCATCAGCTGTGAAGTCTGTTCCGTCGTGGAACTTAACTCCCTTTCTGAGGTAGAGTTCGAGTGTTGTGTCATCGATCTGCTTCCATGATTCTGCAAGACCAGGCTGGATACCTGTGTTGTTCTTGTAGTCAAATTTGATAAGTGTGTCGAACATGTTCATGTAGACACGATACATTGCCACTGTAGCGTTTGAATTGTCACCCGGTTCAAGTGTACTAGGGAGAGCAGGAACTGCAACGACAATTTCATCTACGTTCTGTGGTGCCTGTTCTGCTGAAGCTGCTGCAAATACATTGAATGCGAGCATGAGCATAAGGCATGTCATCAGTACTTTTTTCATTTTTTCCTCCTATTTTATTAAAAACTTATTTCAAGCTTTTTTCAACAAGTTCATTGAGCTCGGCATACATTTTTATCCAAGCTTCCTTTGAGTAATTAGGGCCGATGGCAAAAGGAGGTGCCTCTACACAGATATTTCCGGTAAAGTTCAGCTTTTCCAGTTCCTTGAAGAACTCGCCCCAATAATAGTTTCCTTTTCCCGGCTGCAGGTGTGAGTCCCTGTCTCCGCCGTTGTCTGCCAGATGGAATCCGATAAGATGATCCTTCTGTGCATGGAATACGCTCATGGCATTTTCACCGTGAGCCACCAGAGAATGACCTGTATCAAGATAGAAACCGAGATTAGGGTGCTTGTTGTTCTCGTAGAGACGGAGCATATGCTCGTTCTTGCAGCCCAGTCTGCCCCCTGTGTAAGGAAGCATGTTTTCAAGCGCTATCTTGTAATCAAACTGTTCACCGAATTTAAGGAGTGCCTGAATTGTCTTGTCTGCCTGGATGCAGATTCTTTCAAGCCCTTCGATGTCTACATTATAACCCTTTCTGGTTGTCGGATGGATAACTCCGAGCTTTGCACCTGCCATGGCAGATTTCTCGATCCAGTATTTCATCCTGTATTCAACTTTTCTTCTGTCTGTTTCGTAAAGGGTTGCGATGTCATCAAGAACAGGATCCTTGTAAGGAAGGTGGAATGTTTCCAATGAAAGTCCTGCATTCTTGAAGGTTTCACCCAGTTTTGTAAGCTCAGAATCAGATGTGTTGAATATCCCTTCCGGGTCTCCCTCAAGTCCATAGAATCCGGAAGCATGACAGATATCGATGATTTCCTCAACTGATTTTCTGCTGCCTATAAACCCGGATGTATTGTATGCAATAACAAAACGTAATTTATTCATATTATAAAGAATAACCCCTACCTATCGTTTCTGACAAGTAGGGGTTTTTACTTATTTTTATTATTTCTTATGCGGAAATCACTATCTGTAATTTTCCCTGTAGATAATGCGGACCTGTTTCATGAGTCCTTCTCCGTCACTCTTTGTGGCAATGTCATCCATATCGTTGAGTGCTGTGTGGATAATCCTTCTTTCAAAAGGATTCATAGGTTCAAGAAGCTTTGATTTCTTGGTCCTGCGTACCTGTTCCGCTGTTCTCATTGCAAGCTTCACCAGGTTGCTTTCCCTTCTTTCCCTGTACTTTTCCACATCTACGATAATCCTTGGAGGATCTTCCAGGAGCTTGCCTGCAAATACATTGGCCAGAAGCTGGATTGCATCCAGATTCTTTCCTTTCTTGCCGATAAGGATTCCCGAATGTTCGGACTCGATCATCACACCGATCTTGTTCTCCTTTCTGAAGCAGATATATGCTTCTCCCGGATAGTCCATCTTTTCAATAAGCTCTTCCACGAAATCAAGGAGATCGTTTTCGAAATCCCCGTCGGCATCAAGCTTTTCGGCTGCAGGAACAAGTTCGTCATCCTCTGCTTCCGCTACCGGTTCTTCTTCCGGTTCTTCTTCGGGAACATTGATATGAACCCTGATCTTTACGCTTCCTTTCTTAAAAAGTCCGGGTTTGCAGGTTTCGATGATTTCCACATCAAATTCGTCTCTTTCAAGTCCCAGAGCCTCAATGGCCTTATCTATCGCTTCTTTTTCTGTTTTTCCTTCAAATTCCATGTTAGTCTCCTGTTTTTAAATCAGGCCTGTGCCTCTGCTTTTTTCTTGCTTCTGTAGTTGATCCAGAGCTGCTGTCCGATGGATATGATGTTTGTCATTGTCCAGTAAAGGAGAAGTCCGGATGATACATCATAGAGGACAAAGAGGAACACTACCGGCATTGCATAGGTCATGATCTTCATCTGATTCAGTTTTCCGTTGTTGCTTGCGGCTGCACTTGTGGCAGGCTGCATGAGCATGGAAGAAATAATCTGTGTTCCCGCCATCAGGATAGGGAGAAGTCTGATATCGCTTCCGATAAGGAAATAGGATGCAGGTCCGAAGTTGAAAATGGAATCAGGCTGTGAAAGGTCTGTGATCCATGGCTCCAGGAATCCCGATCCGCGCAGTTCGAAGAAGCTGTTAAGCAGTCCGTACAGTGCGAAGAAGATAGGCATCTGGAGAAGAATAGGCAGACATCCGCTCATAGGATTGACACCCTCTTTCTTGTAGAGAGCACCCATTTCCGCATTCATCTTCTGCTGGTTTCCTTTGTATTTTGTCTGAATCTCTTTCAGCTTAGGTGAGAGAGCAGCCATCTTGGCTGAAGATTCAAAGCTTTTCTTTGTAAGAGGGTAGAGTACAATCTTGACTACTACTGTAAGGAGAATGATTGCCACACCGTAGTTAGGAACAAGGTTGTAGAATGCAACCAGAAGCCACTTGAGAATCTGCTGGAGCCAGCCGAGGATGGCACCCGAATCGAGAACCCTGTCAAGCTTCATGTTTGTCATGCCGAAGCCGTTGGTTTCCGCCTCGTCATATTTCCTGAGCTCATGGCTGGTCTTAGGTCCGATATAGAACCTGAATGTATCGATTACGTTGGCACTCTTGAAAGCAGGTCTGGAGAAGAACATCCTGGAAGAATTCCTGAGGCCCGGAAGATCGAGGGATGAGAATACTGTCCTGTAAGGGGTTGCATCTGTGATACCGATAACGGCAAAGTACTTTCCGGAAATCGCAGCCCATGAAGTTCTTGTGTCAACTTCCTTTGTATCCGGCTTAGGGAGCTTTGTCTCCTTTTTCTTTTCGCCGTTGAAGGTAAGGTATTTTCTGAAATCGTATCTGCCGTCAAGCTTTTCGAAATCAGGACCGATCTGAGGACCGAATCCCAGGGAATATGCAAAGCCGTTATAATTGAACTGTACCGGCTTTCCTGCCTTGTTTGTAAGCTGTACCTCAAGTTCTACCACATATTCGTCCGGCTTGAAGAGATATTTCTTCTTGATTTCCACAGGAATCTGGACTCCGCTGCCCATCTTCATGTCAAGTTCTTTCGAAAATTCAAGGACTGTATCCTTGCCTACATTGTATTTCTTGTAATCAAAAGCTGCATTGAGAGGTGCGCTGTTTATGTCACCGAAGTAAAGATCGAAAGCATTGAGCTTGCAGTCTTCCCTGTGGATCATTTCCAGAGGCTCACCGTCTGTTTCCTTGTGTTGTTTGAGCTTGATCGACTTGGCACTACCGCCCTTTGTTGTGAATACCGCCTTGAATACGTCGGTTTCTATCTCTATATCCTGATAGGCCGTGCTGTCAGACTGATATACAGCTGTCGTACTCTGCACCGGTGTCAGGGATTCTCCGGGAACCGCAGGCCCCTCTGAGGTCATACTTTCTTCAAGCTGGATCGGTACCGGTTCTTCCACCGGAAAAAAAACCACCTGAACAAAATATCCCACTGTTATTACCACAACACACAGTATAATGGCCACAAGGGTATTTTTTTCCATAAATAAATGCTCCTAAATTATTTTTACGGGACAGGATCGTAACCGCCGGCGTGAAAAGGATGACAACGGAGTATCCTCCTGGCCGCAAGGAAACTTCCTTTCCATGGTCCGTATTTTTCTATTGCCTGAATTGCATATGCCGAACAAGAAGGGATGTATCTGCAGCACGGCGGAAAAAGGGGGGAAATGGTTTTCTGGTATATCCAGATTAAAAATAAAAAAAATTTTTTAAAAATTTTATTCAGAATCATTCATAATACCTGCTTGTCGGCAGATAGTGATGAGCTCTAAAAAAGTATCTTTATATTCCAGATTTTTTTTGTAGACAATAAAAAGAAAATCGTATCCGTCAAATATTATTCTTTCTTTAATATTCCTGTATACTTCTTTTACTATCCGTTTTGTCCTGTTTCTTTCTACCGCATTACCATAGTTTCTAGGCGTGGTAACTGCCATCCGGTTTATGCCTGTATTGTTTCTGCAATACAGGACCTTAAACCCAAAACACTTCGCTGTTGCAGCTTCACGAAAAATCCGTTTGATTTCTGTCTTTTTTAAACGCTCTTTATCAGTAAGGCTTTTTCTCATCACAAACAGATAATTTTTTTCTGCCTTTCTGTCTTCTTCTCATAAGTACAAGGCGTCCGCCTACTGTTTTCATTCTTGCTCTGAAACCGAATTTTCTGTTTCTTTTTACCTTACTTGGCTGATAAGTTCTTTTGTCTGTTCCTCTCATATCAAGAAACTCCTTATATAAGTTTCTAACTTAGTTAGATTTTTTTGCTTTGAGTAAACACTATAATTCAGATTTACTTTTAATGTCAACTATCACACAGCTTCTCTTTTTTTAAAGAGAAGACAATTTTGACTATTTTTTCCTCGGGAAACTCCTGTTTTATTTTTTCCAGCAGTTCCTGCTTCCTCATGTTTCCTATCTGGATCCAGCCCGGATGGTCCGCCTCTGTCCTGAGTACACCTCCCGCAAGATCCATGACCCTTACGTGTTCCGCCATCTCCTTGCCGGCAAGCCTTTCCCATTCCGTCATTATGCTCCTTTCGGGCAGGTTCAGGGAGCTCATGAAACCTTTAAGCATTTCATCAAAGGATTTTACACTCATCTATCATTCCGCTCCTGACATTATAGAATTTTTCGCTTCCCCGGCCTGTGGGAATCTCCTCTCCCGGCAGATATGTGAAGAAAGCCTGCTCATATTCGGGCAGCTCCTCGATAAACCTGATTCTTTTTTTCCTGTCCAGCTCCAGAAGGACATCATCTATGAGAAAAACCGGCTTTCTTCCTGTCTTGCGGCTGTAAAAACAGGCCTGTGCGTTTCTCATGGCCAGAGTTATGAGCCTGGACTGCCCTGTGGAGGCTATCCTGGAAAAATCCCTGTCCGACATGCAGAAGGTAAATCTGTCCCGGTGGGGGCCGCTGTTGGTAAGCCCTGTTTCCAGATCCCGGCCCCGTTCTGCTTCAAGCACTTTTCCGGGATCGTCGCCCCAGGAAGGGGTATAGCTGAGCCTTATATCCATGCCGCTTCCCGATACCTTTCTGAATACCTCCGAAAAAAGGGGGCCGAATTCCTCGGTTACCTGTTTTCTTTTGTTCTGTATCTCGGTTCCTTTTTCAATAAGCTGTCTGTCCAGCACCGGCAGGTAGTCAAGCTTTCTTTCCTTGAGAATCACGTTCCTCATCTTGATTATCTTGCCGTATTCCCTGAGGGTAACCAGAAAAGGAATATCGTAGATTCCCATGGTCTGATTGAAGAAAAGACGCCGTTTGTCCGGGGTGCCGTTTACAAAATATATATCCTCGTGCTTATAGACAATACAGGGGATGTTTTCTATCAGGTCCTTTCTGTCCTGTATCGGTTTTCCGTTCTGCTTTATCTCTTTCTTTCCGTTTTCCAGCCTGAAGGAAACTGTATTGCGTACAGAACTTCTGTCCAGAAACAAGCCTTCAGCCATCATGCTGTCATGATTCTGCTTTATCAGAAGCCTGTCCTGCTTGGTCCGGAAAGAGGATCCGAAGCACAGAAGGTATATCATTTCGAGAAAATTGCTTTTTCCCTGTCCGTTTTCTCCCACCAGATAGATGTTCCGGGCATCTGTATTCACTGTTCCGTCGGTCAGGTTCCTGAAGTTGTACGCCCTTACGGATAAAAACATATCAGAGCTGCTGCATCGGCATTATTACGTGCAGGAAATCCCCGTTTGGTACGCTGTTCAGTGTAAGAGCTGTGTTTGAAGATGAGAAGCTTATGGAAATATCCTCCTCCTTCATGGCTCTGACAGGCTCGGCAAAATGGATATAGTTTACGGCAATCCTGATATCATCTCCGCGATAGCCGCATTCCATTTTCACTTTTGCTTCTCCGATATCGCTTTCTTCGGAAGTTATGAGCAGTGAATCCTGGGAAAAATTAAAGAAAATCTTCTTGGATTTCTGTTCTGCAAATACCGAAACCCTGCTGAGGGCGTTGCTGAATGCACTCTTTCCGATAACGGCAATATATTTCTGTTCTGCAGGAATGGCTTTTGAATAATTAGGGAAAGCTCCTTCAATGAGTGTGGAGTAAATCTTGTTGTTATCGAAACGGGCAAAGAAGCATTTTTCGGTAACGGCAATTTTCATTGTTCCTTCTCCGGATGCCAGCTTCTTTATGATACCGAAAATCTTGACCGGGATAATGACGTTTCTGAAATCGATAGCTGTTTCTATGTTCTTTCTGATTACGGAAAGACTTCTTCCGTCGGTTGCAACCATGTTGAGAGTGTTTTCCCCTTTTTCAAGAAGAACACCGTTCATGAAATATTTCTTTTCGTCGTTGGAAACAGCAAAAGCCGTATTGTTCACCATGTCAAGGAAATCGGCCTGGGATATCTCAAAGTATTTCTCTTCCTCGGTTTCTATGAGTTCGGGATATTTTGATGAATCGATTACCTTGAGCTTTACATTTGAATCTTCTGCTTCAGAATCAATTATGAAATTGTCATCCTTGAGGGTGAAGATCACATCTCCTTCCGGAAATGTTCTGAGTACGCTGAGAAGCTTGTCGCAGAAAACAGTTGTGCTTCCCGGTTCTTCCACTTCCACCGGAATTACGGTTTCGAAACCGATTTTAAGGTCTGTGGCCTTTATGCGGAGATTTCCGTCACCTGCCTCGAGCAGTACATTTGAAAGAATTGACAGGTTGTTTCTTGAAGAAATGATTCCCTGAGCTGTTGCAATTTCATTCAGTATAGAATTTCTGTTACATCTGAATTTCATGTTTTCCCCTTTTTCCCATTATCTTACAACTAATTTACAAAGTAAATTCAGTAGAAGTAATAATAAGCACCGTTTTTATGTTAAAAATCATAATTTATCTTTAGCACGTAAAGATTTCAGATTGTTGAAAATTAAAGGTTTCTTTCAACATTATCAACCTTTTCCAACAGTCTCCCTTATTTTTCCCTCGATTTTCTGGATAACTGTCTCCAGTGTCATATCCATTTTCAGCTCTGCTTCCACCTTCTGGAGAGCGTGAATAACCGATGTATGATCTCTTCCGCCGAATTCGTTTCCTATTTCGGATGTGGAAAGTTCTGTCATGTTTCTGGTTATGTACATGGAAATATGGCGAGGCATGACTATTTTCTTTGTTCTTTTCTTTCCTCTTATGTCGGAGGAGGATACATTGAAATATTCCGATACGGTCCTGATTATGGTATCCACGGAAAGGTTTCCCTGTTTTTTGTCCACGAACCGGTATGCAAGCATGGCGCTCGCTGTTTCTACGGTTACCGGCTTCTTAAGAAGCTCGGAGTATGCAATTATGTTTGTCAGAGCCGACTCCAGATCCCTGACGCTTGTATTTATGTTTTTGCAGATAAGATCCAGTACTGCATCCTCTATAACCGCTTTCTGCATTGCTGCTTTGTTCCGCATGATTGCCAGCTTGGTTTCGTAGTCCGGCATGCGCAGGTCTATGATAAGTCCCATGGAAAAGCGGCTCTGCATTCTCGGTGTAAGGTTCTTGAGCTCGGAAGGGGGACGGTCGCATGTGAATACCATCTGCTTCTTGGCATCGTAGAGCGCATTGAATGTATTGAAAAGCTCTTCCTGTACTCCCTGCTTGTCCTGGAAGAAGTGGATATCGTCTATAAGAAGGATATCCGCATTCCTGTATTTGTTCTTGAAGGAAGTGGTTTTCTTTAAATTAATGGAAGAAATGAATTCGTTTGTAAAGTTTTCCGCTGTAATGAGAATTATTTTCTTATTGGGAAAATTCTTATAAATTTCATTTCCCAGTGCATGGAGAAGGTGAGTCTTTCCGAGTCCCACTCCGCCGTAGATAAAGAACGGGTTATAGGATTTTCCCGGCGACCTGGAAATGGCCAGTGCCGCATTGTAGGCAAAGTCGTTATTGGATCCCACCACAAAATTTTCGAAGGTGAATTCATTCTTGAGATCGGGATGATTCAATTTTTCTGCCGGCTGTTCCTTGGCCCCTTTTACGGATGAACCCTCTATTATGTCGGAAGCTTTCCGATAGTTGCTTTCTTCGGTTTTCCTGCAGATAACGAATGAAAATGAAACCTTGCTTCCTGCCAGGTTTTCAAAAGTTTTCCCCATGAGCCCCAGATACTTGTCGGTAACCTGGTCGCGGAAGAATTCGCTGGGAACTTTCAGCTCAATCTTCCCTTTTTCCGAGGAAGAATAGGCTATCGGGTCGAACCACATGTTGAATTCTTCCGGGGTTATTGTTTGTCTTATGATACGTACTGTTTCATCCCAAAATAATTTATACATAATACTTTGTTTCCTTTTTCCACAGATTATTCACAATCGGGGAAAATCCTGTTTTTCAGCGGATATTTTTCTCTTATTTTGAAGCACTGTAAATCGTTATAATAAAAAGACTTATAATATGCTCGAAAGCACTTTTCGAAAATTTGCCGGATTATTCGAATTTCCGTACTTTTTCAAAAAGTTTTCCACAGGTTATCAACATTTGGTAAAAAAGTCCTTTTTAACTGATATAAAGAAAAAACCCATTTAAATTTTAAAGCAAAGAGTTGCTATTTGCAAGATAAAAATATATACTTTTTATATAATAGTATTCGTTTAAGGAAAAGTGATGGAAAACAAATATTCTGCACAGAATATTCAGGTTCTCAAGGGATTGGATCCTGTCAGAAAGCGTCCGGGTATGTACATTGGTTCTACCGGGCCTGCAGGTCTGCATCACCTTGTATATGAAGTAATTGATAACAGTATTGACGAAGCCATGGCAGGTTTCTGCGATACAATTACTGTTACACTGGAAGAAGATGATATAGTCTGTGTCGAGGACAACGGACGCGGTATTCCCGTGGACGAACAGAAGGATGAGCACAAGAGTGCCCTGGAGGTAGTCCTTACCCAGCTCCATGCCGGCGGAAAATTCGACAAGGGGAGCTACAAGGTGTCGGGAGGTCTCCACGGTGTAGGCGTAAGCTGCGTAAATGCCCTTTCCGAATGGCTTGAGGCAGAGGTCAGAAGAGACGGTCATGTCTACAGGCAGCGCTATTCCAGAGGTTCATCTGTTACTCCGGTAGAAATCGTCGGAGAAACCGACAGACACGGAACCAGTATCCGCTGGAAGCCGGACAGTACTATTTTCAAGGAAACCACATACCACGAATACGATACACTCAGAAAACGTCTCTGTGAGCTTGCATTTCTCAACAGCGGAATCACCATCATTTTCAGGGATACCAGACCTGAAACCGCCAAGGAAGAGAAAATCCGCTACGAGGGGGGTATTGTTGAATACGTTAAGCAGATCAACAGTAAAACCAACAGTAAATTTTTCCTTCCGGAAAATCCTGTCTACATTACCGGCGAAAAGAACGGCGTGGTGACAGAGCTTGCGCTCCAGTATAACGATACTTATGCAGAAAACATCAATTCTTATGTAAACGATATCAATACCAGAGAGGGGGGAACCCATCTCGACGGATTCAAGTCGGCCCTTACCTATGTCCTTAATAAGGCATTGGAATCCAGGGAAAAGCTCAGGAAGAAGCTGGATAAGGAAGAAAAGCTGACAGGAGAGGATGTCAGGGCGGGAATCACCGTTATTCTTTCCATGAAGGTTCCTAATCCGGAATTTGAGGGGCAGACCAAGGAAAAGCTGGGAAATACCGAGGTCAGGGGAATTGTGGATTCCCTGGTAAAGGATCAGCTGAACAACTTCTTTGAACTTAATCCCGATATCCTGGAAAAGATCCTGGACAAATCCGTAAGCGAGGCTTCTGCCCGTATTGCTGCCAGAAAAGCCAAGGATGCCCTCAGAAAGAAATCCTTTGCCGACGGATTCGGACTCCCCGAAAAGCTTTCGGACTGTTCTCTCAAGGATCCTGAAATCTGTGAGGTCTATATTGTCGAGGGAGACAGTGCGGGAGGATCTGCAAAGAAAGGACGTGACAGCCGTACACAGGCCATCCTTCCTCTGTGGGGAAAGATGCTCAATGTGGAAAA
>JAZNLX010000140.1:0-2018 GCA_045579325.1 Spirochaetia bacterium | reverse complement strand
CAGTTCTCAAAGCGTTAATATTACCGTTACCGGAATTTTTACAAAAGGGGCTTACATCGAGGTTTCACTCTCGGACGGAGCCTCTTTTTTTATTTCCGATTCCGATTTTCTCTCAGGTATTTTTTTCAAGGGGGCTGTACTTCCGCCGGAAACAGTGGCCGCCCTGGAAAAAGGGCATAATTATATCTGCTGCTACCGCAAGGCAGTGGATCTTATTTCAGTTTCAGAGCATTCAGCCTTTCTTCTGCGAAACAAGCTTCTGCAACGCGGTTTTGACAGAGAAACGGTAAACAAGGTTATAAATACTTTAACAGAAAAGAATTATCTCGACGACAGAAGGTATGCCGAAATGTGGCTCAGATCCAGGCTCCGGAAGAATCCGGCCGGCCGGTCCGTTCTGTCGGCAGCACTTCGGGCCAGAGGGATTTCCGGTGATATTGCCGATGAGGTTACCGCCGGAGTGCTGGATGACAAGCAGCTTCTGGCCGGGGCTCGGACTGCATATCTTAAAGCTGCCTCCAAAAAGAATGCTGCAAAAGAAAAAACAGTGGCAAATCTCCTGAAAAAGGGTTATTCTATGTCTGTAATAAGAAAAGTTCTGGAAGAAAACGACTGACTGCCAGAATGCGGAACAGGATGTGCAAATGTTTTTCAAGGACATAATAGACAGAAAAAGACTGGGACACGCTTTGTCCCGAGAGGAAATAAATTTTTTCATAGAGGGCTATGTAAAGGGTGATATTCCCGATTATCAGGCTTCGGCCTTTCTCATGGCTGTGTGTTTCACAGGTATGACACCGGAGGAAACCACCGATCTTACCATGGCCATGGTCAATTCGGGAGACCGTCTCGATCTTTCCGGAATCAAAGGAATCAAGGTGGACAAGCACTCCACCGGAGGCGTAAGCGACGATACAACCCTTATTGCTGCTCCTCTGGTGGCCGCCTGCGGAGGAAAGGTGGCCAAAATGTCCGGAAGGGGACTCGGCTTTACCGGCGGAACCCTGGACAAGCTGGAATCCATTCCGGGATTTTCCATAGTTTCCGACAGTCGGAAGATTACGGAAAGTGTGGAGCGGATAGGAATCGCGGTCATGGGGCAAAGCGACAGGCTGGTACCGGCAGACAGGAAGCTGTATGCTCTCAGGGATGTTACAGCCACCGTGGAAAGCCTCCCCTTGATTGCCTCCAGCATAATGAGCAAGAAACTTGCCCTGGGGTGCAATGCCATAGTCCTGGACGTAAAGACAGGAAACGGGGCTTTCATGAAAAATGTCAGGGATTCCATCCGTCTGGCAGATGCAATGGTGGATATCGGTCATCTTGCAGGGGTCCGGACTTCAGCCGTGGTTACCGACATGAACCAGCCTCTGGGAAATGCCGTGGGAAACGCACTTGCTGTCAAGGAAGCCATTGAGGTGCTCCGGGATAACCGGGATTGTGATATCAGAACCGTTTCTTTGGTTCTTGCCGCCAGAATGCTTGTTCTTTCCGGAATATGCCGTGACGATGAGCAAGCCGGAGTAATGATGGAAGAAAAGCTGGCTTCGGGAGAAGCGCTTGAAAAATTGGCCGAAATGATAGAGAACCAGGGGGGAAACCGGGCTGTAACCGAGGATACATCGCTCCTGCCTCAGGCGGCAGAAAAGATTTCTGTCCGGGCCGGGAAATCGGGCTATGTTTCCTTTGTGGAAACCAAGGATGTGGGCAATGCGGCATTCCTTCTGGGTGCCGGCCGGTCAAGAAAAGAAGATGCCATAGATCATGCCGTGGGAATTGTCATCAGGAAGAGACTGGGAGATTATGTGGAAGCGGGAGAAGAGCTCGCAGAGTTCCATGTGAATGACAGGAAGAACCTGGAAGAGGCGGAAAAAATATTCCTGAATGCATACGGAATCACCGAAAACCGGCCGGAAGAGCTTCCTCTGATTTATTCTGTCAGGGAAAAATAATATGAAAAAAATCCTTTTGCTGCTTTTGGCGGCACTTCTTTTTGCCGGCTGTGAAACTGCAGATTC
>JAZNLX010000139.1:0-1714 GCA_045579325.1 Spirochaetia bacterium | reverse complement strand
GGTGATGACATGGGAAGAGGCAGGAGACAATCCTCCTGAGGACGTGATTATTATCAAGGACTGTATTGCCGATGCATTCCTGCAGCAGATTCTTACCCGTCCGGCTGAACATCAGGTCATTGCTACACTGAACCTGAACGGAGACTATGTTTCCGATGCCCTTGCCGCACAGGTCGGAGGAATCGGAATCGCTCCGGGTGCAAACATCAACTACGCCGATATGGTAGGTATCTTCGAGGCTACACACGGTACAGCCCCTAAATATGCAAACCTGGATAAGGTAAACCCTTCTTCCATGATTCTTTCTGCTTCCATGATGCTTGAATTCATGGGTTGGAAAGAGGCTGCAGACCTTATAGAGAAGGGGATTTCCGGTGCCATCGCTTCCAAGCGCGTAACCTATGACTTTGCCCGCCTCATGGAGGGTGCCGAGAAGGTTTCCACCAGCGAGTTCGGAAAAATCATCATTGAAAACATGAGGTAAAAGTGAAAGACACCCCTATCAAGCTGTTGTTTTCAGGTATAGTTTTATTTATCGCAAGACTTTCGTTTATCCTGCATAAGGTCTACGGCGCGGCTTTCCTCAATATTGCCCTGCCGCTTATCTGTTTTCTCAGTGGGGTGTTTCTCCTGATACTTGCCATCAGCAGCAGGGGCAAGACCTGGAACTTCGTTACCGGAGTATTCCTGTGTCTTACCTGCGGTTTACTTATCTGTTACCAGATTATCTTTCCGGGAGTGGAATTCAGGGCAATATGGCCTGTATTCATGTTCCTTTTCGGTCTGATAATGTTTATCTATTCCATCAAAGGACGCCAGGGAAAGAACGTCAGGATTATGGTTCCTGCCCTTTCGATCTGTATACTGGCACTTATTTTCCTCCCTTTCAGCCTCAAGCTTATAACAGTTAGTCTTTTCAAGTTCGTTGCCTATTGGTGGCCTGTGATTTTCTGTATCCTGGGACTGGTTCTTCTGTCTCTCTATTTCTTGAGAAGCATGAAAAGAAAGTAGATTCAGGAGTTATCCTTTACGGTTGCCAGCAGTATTACGGCTGCAAATGAGAGAACTATTCCCGTTATCTTCAGCAGGGTTACCGGTTCTGCAAAAACACAAAGCCCCATCAGTGTTCCCACCAGAGGCTCCACCGCCACAAGAATGGCTGCCTTTCCTGTTTCCAGCCTCATAAGACCGTAGGTGTAGAAAAAATACGGAAGCACTGTACAGAAGAATGCAATTCCGATTACCCACATTACCACAGAGGGATCCATGGCCGAAGCAATGTGTCCGAAGCTGCAGAAAGGGGAGATGCTGAGCCCTGAAAAAAGAAATGTGTAGAAGGTTACCGTAAGAGGAGAGTATTTCCTTAGGGCATAACGGCTGAATATGGAGTAGAGGGCATATCCGAAGCCTGCTCCCAGTCCTATGAAAAAGCCTTTGCCCGACATGGTTCCCTCTCCTGTCAGAATTCCCGAAACCAGGATGCAGCCTCCGAAGGTCATGGCCAGTGCCGCCAGCTTGGTTCCCGTTATCTTTTCCCTGAACAGCACCAGGGAGAGAAGCAGCACGAATATCGGAGATGTATACAGGAGAATCACCGCCACCGATGCTCCTGTTTCCAGAATTGTCCTGAAATAGCACATGGAAAAGAATGTCAGGCTTATTACCCCCGAACCCAAAACCATCCATATATCCTTGAGACTGAACATGAGCTTCT
>JAZNLX010000138.1:0-1871 GCA_045579325.1 Spirochaetia bacterium | reverse complement strand
GAAGAGATGAAGCTTCTTGCTTCCCACGGCTGCGGTGCCGCTTTTAATCCTGGTTCCAATCTTAAGCTTGTTTCAGGCTTTCCGAAAATAACCGGGTTCCTGGAAGAAGGTGTCCGTACCGGCCTGGGAACTGACGGTGCTGCGTCCAACAACGATCTGGATATGTTTGAGGAAATGAGACTTGCCGCCCTTGTGGAAAAGCTTATGACAGGCAATCCTGAATCAGTTCCCGCCCGCGATGTTCTCCGTATGGCCACCTTGGGCGGTGCGGAAGCTCTTTTCCTGGACGGCATCACAGGCTCAGTTGAAGAGGGCAAGAGGGCGGATCTTGTTCTGGTGGATATAAATACGCCTCACAATTCTCCGTGCTTTGAGCATAATGCTGACAATATTTATTCAAGGCTGGTTTACGCCACCAAGTCGGGCGATGTTACCGATGTTCTGACAGACGGGAAGTGGCTTATGAGGGACCGGAAGCTTCTGACTCTTGATGAGGGGAAAATTCTGGCCGAGGCCGGAGAGATTTCCCGTGCCGTCAGCCGTTATTTCCTGGAAAACTAAAAGTTAAAGTCAACTCCCTCAGGGAGAAGTTTTTCATCCTTTGTTTTCAGATATTCTATAAGGATCGGATATTCTGTAAGGAGAGCACCGTATTTTTTCAGTGTTTCAATCCTTTTTTCTATTTCGGTGGAATAGGCTGCATTATCCTTTTCCTGTGTCAGAGTCAGCTCCTTTCTGGTACTGAGCATTTCAAGGTACTGCTTTTTTCCTTCATTATAAAGTTCTGTGTCGGGAAAATCCGTATAGGTGGTCTCGATGTTTATGATTTCGAACATTTCGGAACCTGCTTTAATTTCTTTTCTGATTTTATCCGCAAGCTCCTTGCCCGATACAGCCTTCCGGTTTTCATTGACTGCAGCCTCTGCTTCCCCTTTCATTACCTGAGAACAGATACTGTTCAGTTTTTCTTCAGCCGCTGCGGTCAGTGAATCGGTGCCGTTGTCATGAAGTTGTCCGTTTACTGCCAGGTTGTAAAGATAATCTTCTATTATTCTGTAGGATATGGAAATGTGTGTTTCGTATGAAAAATCGGGATTACCGTCAAGAACAGACGCATATACGTTTCCTGAAGGAAGTTCTCCTGAAACTGTGATGTCGGAATTGAGTGTGTCGTTGGCGTATATTTTAATGGAATAGTTTTTCGGTATGAGCTTCTGCCATCTCCAGTTGATCTTTCCCGGTTTCATGAACTCCTTGTCGTAGCCTGCTATATCGGAATAGATAAGGCCGACGGTATTTTCCGGAATCCTGATCCAGCCGAAATAGAAAACCGTTCCCGCCGCAATCAACAGTAAAATCATAAAGAAAATAAATTTTTTCATCTTCACCGCCTTTTCTTTACTATTATATATATAATTTAACTATTGGCAACCGAATTTTATCCGGCAGAAAGGGTATGTATGACAAATTTTATATTATCTGAATGGAATGATAAAAGGAAGTTATTAAAAAAATAAAAAACAGTTAATTTCTTTTGAATAAAATTCTGTTCCTTCCTGGAATATGGCAAAAATTAGGATAATTTCCTAAAGCAGCATTAACGAAATATTGATTTTTATTGTTTCATGATTAAAAAAATGATTGACACTTAAAAAATTTGAAATATAATTAAAGAACATAAAAAAATAAAAGGAGAAATATGATGAAAAAAAGATGTGTTCTTACTACACTGCTTTTAATCGTTGTTCTGCTCGCAAGTTGCGGTGGAAACGCAGCACCT
Organism: Spirochaetia bacterium; assembly: GCA_045579325.1. Classification (GTDB taxonomy): domain Bacteria; phylum Spirochaetota; class Spirochaetia; order CADAEX01; family CADAEX01; genus CADAEX01. Next base: position 91 of record JAZNLX010000138.1, on the reverse strand, counting down.
GCAGCAGCAGCTGATCCTGCAGCACCTGCAGCCGCTCCAGTTCAGACATTCAACTGGAAGATGGTATCTTGTTGGTCACCTCAGTATCACT
>JAZNLX010000137.1:0-5819 GCA_045579325.1 Spirochaetia bacterium | reverse complement strand
TGGGTTACCAGCACCGCGGGGTGGAGGAGCTCATGGTAAAGCATCCGTCCAACCAGCTAGCAGAATCTGTATGCGGAGACAGCGTCATTGCCTACAACAGAGCCTATTCCGAGGTCATGGAGCTTCTTATGGGAATCGAGGTTCCGTTAAGAGCCCGCCTTATCAGAATTCTTGCCCTGGAAATGGAAAGGGCAGCAGTCCATATCGGAGACCTGGGTGCCATTGCCGGGGATATAGCCTATCTTATGGGTGCATCCGTATTCGGAGCCACCAGAACATTGGTCATCAACACCATGCTGGAATTTTCCGGAAGCCGTTTCGGACGCGGACTCATTACCACAGGCGGCGTAAACTACGATATTGACAGCGAGCTCATTGCCGGTGCAAGAAAAACCTTTGCCAAAGTAAAGAAGGATGTGGAGCGCATGGTTCATACCATGATAGGAAGCTCCTCCGTAATGTCCAGATTGGAAAACACCGGACTTGTATTCTATGATACTGCCAAGGATCTGGGAGTGGTAGGAATGGCTGCTAAATCCTGCGGAATAATGACCGATACCAGATACTGCTTCCCTGACAGCTATATGGCAGAGTCGGGATTCAGGCCCGCCGAATTCAAGTACAGCGGAGATGTATATTCCCGCTTCATGCTCAGATACAATGAAATAATGGATTCCTTTGCCATCATAGAAAATATCTTTTCAAGACTGGAACAGGAACCGGGACCTGTATGTGCAGCCTGCGGAACAGCCCTTGATAAAAATACCTTTGCCATATCCATGGTAGAGGGCTGGAGAGGCGAGGTGGTACATGTTGCAATAACAGATGAACAGGGCTCTCTTGCTCATTACAAGATCAAGGATCCGTCCTTCACCAACTGGTTTGCTCTGGCTATGGCTGTTAGAAACAACGGAATATCCGACTTTCCGCTCTGTAACAAAAGTTTTGACCTTTCCTATTCGGGAAACGATCTTTAAGGGGATAACAATGATTGATACATTAAAAACCAGAATCTTTCAGGGAAAACAGTATATCGGAAGCATTGAGCATGCCCCTATGAGAAGCCAGTTCAGAGGCCTTCCTAAAGTGGACAGCCGGCTCTGCAGCGGATGCGGCAGCTGTGTTTCGCTCTGTCCTGCTGAAGCAATCAGTACCAAACCGATCATGATAGATATCGGAAAATGTACATTCTGCGGAGAGTGCAGCAGAAAATGTCCCGAAAAGGCCATTGAATTTACCAATAATTACAAGCTCTCTTCCACAAACCGAGAACTTCTTGTTATCAGCGACGACATGACACCTCAGATGTACGAAAAGCTTGCAATAAAGACCAGAAAGGAAATTACATCCCTCTTTTCCCATTCCCTTAAACTCCGTCAGGTTTCTGCAGGAGGCTGCAACGGCTGTGAGATGGAACTCAACGCCTGCTCCAACGTAAACTTTGACATGGGACGTTTCGGAATAGAATTCGTGGCATCTCCCCGCCATGCAGACGGAATAGTCATAACCGGTCCTATATCGGAAAACATGGCATATGCCCTTGAAAACTGTTATAACTCGGTACCCGATCCCAAAATCGTGATCCTGTGCGGAGCCTGTGCAATTTCCGGAGGTGTATTCAAGGACAGTACTCAAATTGACAGAAGCTTCCTGGATAAGTATAAAATCGATCTCTACATACCGGGTTGTCCGGTTCATCCGCTTACCTTCATAAACGGTGTCTTATCTTTCATCAGGAAGAAATAAAAAAAGGCGGGTTTTATACCCGCCTTTTTTATTGTCTGTACCTGTCGGTTAATCAGTTGTTTGTATCCTTATCAACCATGGCACATACACAGGAGTCGCTCCAAACGTTTACAGCTGTCTCGATCATGTCGATTACTGCGTAAACAGGAAGGATGATTCCTAGAACCCAGATAGGCATGTTCATACCGGCCATAAGGGAAAGTGTAAGGAAGTAGCATCCCATAGGTACACCTGCATTTCCGATTGCGGCAATTACAGCAATAAGTACCCACATGATTATTGTTCCCAGTGTAAGAGGAACACCGCCGTTCTGCATTACAAAGAGGGAAGTAACCAAAATAAATGCGGCACATCCGTTCATGTTGATTGTACAGCAGATAGGAAGTACGAAGCGTGAAACTTCAGGTTTAGCCTTCATGTTGTTTTCGGCAGAAGAAATAGTCATAGGAAGAGTTGCCATTGAGCTCTTTGTGAAAAGCGCCATGAGAACTGCAGGGAGCATGTTCTTGAATACCTTGATTGGGTTGAGTCCGCGGATAAGAAGGAAAATCGGAAGAACCACAAAGAACTGCAGGATGTTTCCTGTCAGGACTACCATTACATATTTGCCAAGGGATCCGGCTGCTGCTGTAGCCTGCATTGCTGTAAGCTGTGCAGAGAAAGCCACGATTCCGAGAGGAAGTGCAAAAACAAGTCCTTTGATAAGGGTGAAGAAAAGCTCCTGAAGTCCCATAAGAGTCTTGTAAAGAGCCTGGATGTTTTCAGATTCCTTTCTGGCTGAGATAGCAAGTCCTGCAGCTGCAGAGATAATTACAATTGCCAGTACGTTGCTGGAAGAGAAAGGTGCCACGATGTTGCTTGGTATTACATTGAGGATGTGTTCGTAGAGAGAGATTCCGTGCCATGCACCGTTATTGCTTGCCGCATTCTGTACAGCCTGGAGCTGGTCTGCAGGTACGGAGAGATTGCCCGGTTTTACAGCCATGTAGAGCACTGCTCCCACCAGAGCCGCAAAAAGGGTTGTCAGCAGTGTATAGTTGATTGTATGGAGGAAGATTTTTCCTGTGTTTTTCTTGTTTGTCAGCTGTGCAAGGGTAGTGGTGATAGCCAATGCGATTGTAGGTACAGCCACAAATTTGAAGAGGTTTGAAAAAATAGCTGCGATGAAGTTGAAGAATGCATTCAGCTTATCGATTCCCAGAGTTCCCAAAATGAGACCGAGAATCATTGCAGCACTCCAGATAACAACCTGTCTGACATTTAATTTCAGTTTGTCTGCGTTTTTCATGTTTTTTCCTGTATAGTTGATTTTTGATTTACTTATACAATTTATCACGAATCATATATATTATCAATGATTTTTTTTTAATGCATGCATTTATTGAGGAAAATGATTTGGAGGTGGCGGGTGTCGAACCCGCGTCCTGAAGACTGACCCATGAACGTCTACAAGCTTAGTTCTGGATTAAGTTCGGGAAAGGCAAGATTCCAAAACAGACCCAACCGTTCCCTGATCCTGCTGGAAGTCCCGGTATAGCGCAGGAGGTTATGCCGGCAAGCCCCGATTTATGACAAACCTGCTCGGACTTAGGAGCCGCATTCCGAAGGTTCGTGGATGCCCTTAGGCAGCCAAAGCGTAATCTGTGTTAGCAGATAAATTTTTTGTGCCGGTTTAAAGAGACAGCTCTCTACTTGCAGTCCATGCTTCAAGATTCCCCAGTCGAGACCATTTTCACCCCCGGGGTATATTTATAATATAACAAATTAATATTCTGCTGGCAAGCTTGTTCTGTTCCCCTTGTTTTAAAAGTTTAAATTTAGTAATCTGTAAGTTATGAAAGATAAAAAACTTTTGGGCAATGTTCTGCTTCTTATTACTGCACTTATATGGGGTTCCTCTTTTGTGGCACAGCGCCTGGGAACAAATTTCCTTGAACCTTTTTCCTTCAATTCCGTAAGGACAATCATCGGAGGAATTTCTCTTCTGCCGGTAATCTATATCCTTGACAGAAAGAAAACAGCAGAGGAAAGAAAATCCTCTCCGGAGGCTCGTAAAATGCTTCTAATGGGTGGTTTCTTCTGCGGTCTTGCACTTTTTGTCGCATCCTCCCTCCAGCAGATCGGTATTGAAACCACAAGTGCCGGAAAGGCAGGATTCATTACTTCATTATATATCATCCTGGTGCCGCTTATCAGTGTTTTCATCGGCAAGCCTGTCCGCTCCACAATCTGGGGCGCCGTAATGCTTGGTGTGGGCGGTCTCTATCTTCTCTGTATAAAAGAAGGTTTTTCCATCAGTAAAGGAGACTTCCTGGTGCTTCTCTGTGCCGTTGCCTATGCATTCCATATCCTGGTAATTGCTCACTACGCACCTAAGGTAGACGGTCTCAAGCTCTCATGTCTTCAGTTCCTTATTGCCGGAGCCATGGGTCTTGTCTGCATGTTTATCTTCGAAAAGCCTGAAATTAACAATTTCAAATCATGCATTCTTCCTATTCTTTATTCCGGTTTATTCTCATGCGGAATCGCATATACGCTCCAGATTATCGCCCAGAAGTGGACAGAGCCTTCCGTTGCGTCTCTCCTCATGAGCTTCGAATCTGTATTTGCGGTGCTTTCCGGATGGCTTATCCTGGGAGAAAGCTTCTCTGTAAGGGAAATCGGCGGATGTGCCCTTATGTTCTGTGCCGTTATCATGGCCCAGCGGTTTGACTACGTAAACGAAAAAGGGGATTTGCTGGAATAAAAAAAGCAGCCGTTAAGGCTGCTTTTTTTATCTTTCTTCTGACTGGATTCAGTCTTCGATGATTGCAAGAATATCCTTTGATTTGAGAATCAGATAATCTGTTCCGTCAACCTTGATCCCTGTTCCTGCATATTTGTCATACATGATCTTCTGTCCGATCTTGACTTTGATTGTTTCCTTATCACTTCCGATTGCTTCAACAACTCCAATCTGTGTCTTTTCCTGAGCTGTCTGAGGAATGAAGAGACCGCTTGCAGTTCTTTCTTCCAGTTCGGCAGTTTTAATAAGGACTCTGTCCTCAAGTGGGATGACTTTCATAATAACTCTCCTCCTGATTGATAAATATTAATATACAAAACAGAACGGGAAATATCAATATCGGACCGTACAAAAAAATCTGCATCAAAATGATACAACTGGGAGCCGTTTCGGTAATCATGTGTCAAAATGAATCAAACACGAAAAGGGAAGGGGAGACATATAAGCTTTTACATATTTATAAGATTGTTAGTAAATCCTTTCAGAATAATGAGATATAAATGATTAATAAAAATCTGTATAAAATGGCACGGAACTTGCAAGATAATTGTCAAGGAAGTGATATTATGAAAAAGAGACAGATGAATAACAATGATGAAAACATTCTTTCCGTATATCTGAAGGAAATCAACCGGATTCCGCTTCTTTCACACGATGAAGAGGAAAAGTATGCTGTTCTTGCTGCCAAAGGGGATAAGAAGGCTAAGGAAATCCTTATCAAGTCCAATCTCAGATTTGTTGTCAATGTTGCCAAGAAATATCAGAATAAAGGACTTCCTATTACAGATCTTATCAATGAAGGTAACATAGGCCTTATCAACGCCATAGACAAATATGACGTAACCAGAGGGTATCATTTTATCTCCTATGCCGTATGGTGGATCAGACAGTCCATTCTCAAGGCTATCGGTGAAAAGTCAAAGATGATCCGTCTGCCGCTTAACAGGTTCGGTGAGCTTGTGCAGATTGAAAAGGCCAGAAAGGAAATATATGAGCTGACAGGTGTGGAGCCTGAGGCAGAAGATGTGGCATCCATGCTCAATCTGGATAAGGAGCTGGTGGAAGATCTGCTTATGGTATCCAGGGAGTATGTATCCCTTGATTCACCTCTGAAGGCAGGAAGCAGTGAATCTTCCGTTATCGGCGATTTTGTGGAAGACAGGAATTATAAGCTTCCGGAAGAATATCTGGTGGATGAATCCCTTAAGGATGAGATTGAAAAGCTTCTGAGCAATCTTCCTGAAAAAGAAGCTGCGGTACTCAGACGCAGATACGGACTCAGCGGAGA
>JAZNLX010000136.1:0-4573 GCA_045579325.1 Spirochaetia bacterium | reverse complement strand
CAGACCTGACATGCTTCTTCTGGATATTTCACTTCACGGAAGCTCGGGACTTGTCCTCGGCAGGAAGTTGAAAAGCAAGTTTCCGGAGATGAAGGTTATCATCATTACTGCTTTTTCAAAAATAGATTATGTCATGGATGCCCTGGAAAGCGGTCTGAACGGCTATATTCTGAAGGAATCTCCTCCGGATAACCTGGCAGATATCATTATCCGGGTATTCAACGGCGAAATGTATATTGACAGCAATATCTCAAACCAGGTTATCAAGAGCCTTATCATGAAAAACGATATGGGAGATGCCGAAGAGAACAGCACAGTCTACGGAACTCTGACCCTGAGGGAGCAGCAGGTGCTCAGGCTTCTGGTGGACGGCCTTCCGGTAAAGGAAATTGCAGATCAGCTTTTCATAAGCGTAAGAACAGCTGAAAACCATAAAGCAAACATAATGCAGAAGCTTAAATGTAAGAATATCGTGGAACTGGTGCGTTATTCCATAAGTATAGGGTTGATAGATGTCTAGAAAAACGGTTCTTCTGCTTTTTTTCTGTCTGTCTCTTTTATCTGTTTCATGCGGCGGAAGAATCAAGGCAGACAGCAGCAACATAAAGATCTTTTCCAAGGAAGTGTTAACCATCAAGTCTTCCTATCTCAGGAGTACTTTCTATACAGCCGGAATTGCCCTTGCTTCCCTGATGAATTCCGAATCGGATTTCCTGGCTATGAACATGTCCTTCAATATAGGTGAAAACGAAAAAATCAAATCGCTGGAAGACGGAAGTGCAAAGCTCTGTTTTCTTTCAGGGCCTGAAGCTCAGATGGCATATACCGGACATTCTGACTATTGGGAAAATTCATTGGATATAAAGGCTCTTTTCGGTTTCTGTCCGTCACGTTACAACATAATTGCGGACGAGGAGTGCGGTATTGTGAATTTTCAGGATATGCGTGGGAAAAGGATTGCCATAAATTCAGAAAATACAGTTACCGGCGATACATTCGAATATCTTCTGGGGCTCAACGGGATAAATTCCAAGAATACCGAAATCTACAGGGTAAGGGAGACAATCGGCGAAAATATGTTCAAGCGGGGAGATGTGGATGTAATCTGGTATGCCATGGATACAGGACATTCGGTTTTCAGGGATTATTTATCCAAGAAAAGTGATGCAAGGTTATTCAGTCTGGTGTCATGCTCTGCTGAAAACAGGCTTAGGGAGTTTCTTACGGTTTATCCTCTTTACTATACAGAACCTGTCTATTGTGATGAAGATATATTTTCCGACAGCGTGCTGACAGCCTATTCGTGTCTTGCCGCTTCCGGTTCTTTGAGCGATGAAACAGCGTATATGATTACCAAGACCTGGTTTGAGAACAATGACTATATAAGACAGTTTATGGATTTCTACACTTACGAAGTGGCGGTGGAAAATGCGACAAAGCTCCCGATTCCTATGCATCCGGGAGCTGCCAGGTATTTCAGGGAAAAGAACATCATCAAGTAATCTTGACAAAAAGATTACATTTGCAGATGCCTTCCTTTATAAACTCGTCACAGGGACACAGTGCTGATTCATCCTTGCCCACGCGGCATGGACAGTATCCCTCTTTCTTTTCGAGGCCGGTAATGATTCGGTCCACATATTCCCGATCCGGGTTCAGTCTGAATCCTTTCATTTTATTTCAAGGCCTCCACCTTGTTTTTCAGGGTTATGAAGTCAAAATATCCTTCGGTTCTGCTGACTGCCTTTCCGTTTTTGAAGAAAATAAGGGTAGGGACTGCGGAAATGTTGAATTTAACTGCCAGCTCCGGACACGCATCTGTATCTACCTTTATGATATCGAGGTGTTCCTCTCTGCTTAATTTTTCCAATACAGGAGAAAGCTGTGTGCACGGACCGCACCAGGTGGCAAAGAAATCCACGAGAACCAGAGAATCTGCTCTATCCATTATTTCGTCAAATCTTTCATCTGAAGCATATACTATCATTGTTTCCTCCTTAAATTAAATATAACACCGCAAATTTTATTTGTGAAGTGTTTAAATCCAATTATTCTATTGACAAAGGCTTTCACTCTCTATAAAATTAAGATAATAATGGAGAGGTGGCCGAGCGGTTTAAGGCGGCGGTCTTGAAAACCGTTGATGTGCGAGCATCCGTGGGTTCGAATCCCACCTTCTCCGTTTTTTTTTGGTTTGGAGAGATGGCCGAGAGGCCGAAGGCGCTTCCCTGCTAAGGAAGTATACGGGTAACTGTATCGGGGGTTCAAATCCCCCTCTCTCCGACTTTTTATTTGTGCCCATAGCTCAGCTGGATAGAGTATCAGATTGCGGATCTGGTGGTCGGAGGTTCGAATCCTCTTGGGCATATTTTTTCCCTTTCAGTTGTTCAGTAATTTCTTATTAAAAATCGGTAAATTATTTATTTTGAATGTATAAAAAAAGCTCCGGGATTCCGGAGCTTATGTATTTTATAAAGTGTCGGTTACTTACAGATGAGTGTACCCAGATAAGGCTTGTCTGTAAGGATGTTTTCCAGGTTTTCGATATTCTTTCCGTCTGCGACTATTACATCCAATCCCAGTTCGGCTGCCTTTCCTGCGGCGATAGGGTCAAACGGTACATTCTTGCCCGGTACCCATTCTGTGCCTACGATTTTTCTGAAATCCTCCCACTTGATCTCGTCCAGCGGTACTGCATCGGGATTCAGCTTAGGATCGTCTGAGAAAACCTTGGCAATGTTTGAAAGGTTTACTACTGTCTTACCGCCGAAACGTTCTGCCAGATAAACTGCATCAAAGTCTGTGGAAAAGCCCGGTTTCCAGCCTGCACCCACCAGTATTCTTCCGGTAAATCCGATATCTGCGGATGGGTCTGTAACCACAGGATCCTGGCACAGTTCTCCGAAAATGGATTTTACCAGCTGTGCATTGAGCCTGGTGGCAGTAATTCCGATCCAGTCCTGAACATCTGCCGGAGCATTGCTTTCTATTTCCCTGAATGCCTTCTGGTAAACTCTGGCCGGAGCTCCTCCGCCGATAACCAGAATAAGCCTTCTTGCGCTGTCTTCTGCAAGATATTTTTCCACAAGAGCCTTGAATCTCTTCAAAAATTCTGTATCTACTCCGTCCGGAGCAACAATTGATCCACCTAATGACAATATTTTCAACATGGCTAAACTATAAAACGATTTCCTTTTTATTTCAATATTTTCTGTGACGAACCTTGACCATCATATCCAGCTTTACCGAATACGGGAAGGTATCCTTGATCTCTCTCATGGCTGCCTTGCGGATTTTTCCGATAAGCTCGCCCCCTTTTCCGATGAGAATGCGCTTCTGACTTTCGGTGTTTACTGTCAGAAATGCACGTACCCACAGCCTTTCCGTTCCGTTTTCTTCCTGCATTTCCATATCTGCGATTTCCACCGCTATGCAGTGAGGAATTTCATCCTGTGTTCTGTTGATTACCTTTTCTCTGATAATCTCGCTGATTCTGAAATCCACTTCCTGATCGGTGTAATATTCCTCCGGGTACATCATGGGTCCTTCGGGAGATGCTTCGAACATGGCGGAGATAAGCTCCTTTACCCCTTCTTCGGTTTTTGCCGAAACAGGGAAAATCTTCTCCTCCGGGATTCCGAATGCAGCTGCAAAATAGCTTTTTCTGGAAGCTGCAGCCTCTTTGTCTGCCATATCGCTTTTGTTCAGGGCTACAATGATATTCTGTCCGCTTTCCTTGATAATTCCGGTCAGAGCCTCTTCTTCCTTTCCCGGTTCCCTGGTCAGGTCTGCCACATACAGGATAAAATCTGATTCCTCCAGGGCAGAGAACATCACATCCTGAAGCTCAATGTTTGATTTCTTTTCGCTGACATAATAGCCCGGTGTGTCCAGGAATACAAGCTGTCCCTCGTCTGCAGTCATTATTCCCCTGATCTTGTTCTTGGTGGTCTGGGGGGTTCTGGAAACTATAGATACCTTGTACCCGCACATTGTATTGATCAATGTAGATTTGCCGGCAGAAGGTCTGCCTGTTACCGATATAAATGCTGATTTCATTGATTAGAGAGTATTGGTAAAAGGGAAAAAAAGCAAGAGGCCACCCTTTCGGGCAGCCTCTGTAAACCAATTATTTAGGAGAAAAACTGATAAAAAGTTTAGTTGATTCTGATTGTTCTGGGTACCGCCTTTTCCTTTTTAGGCACTGTGAGCCTGAGAAGTCCGTTTTCAAAGGTAGCCTTGATTCCGTCGGCATCGATGTCTTCCGGAAGTGTAAAGCTTCTGGAAAACTTCTCATGTCTTTCACTCATGATGAAATGAGCTTTATCATCCTTTTCGGAAGACTTTTTCTCGGCCTTGAGTGTAATGTGGTTTCTGTCCATCTTTACTTCAAGCTCATCCTGTGTGAAGCCCGGAAATTCTGTTTCGAAAATAAACTCCGAAGCAGTCTCTTTGATATCTGTAAGGGGAACTCTGATCTTGCCGGGAGTCTTTTCAAGCTCCGGTGCAAAGAATTCATCGAAAAATCTGTTTATTGGTCTTAATGATACTAATTCTGTCATAATTTTTATCC
>JAZNLX010000135.1:0-4572 GCA_045579325.1 Spirochaetia bacterium | reverse complement strand
CCGTACATGCCTCTGGCCATGGTGCTGATATAGCTGTATCCGAAATCATATTCCCCGATAAAGCCTCCCGCTGTGGTTACATAATAGAGCTTTTCCCCTTTGCAGAGCCCTTCAGGGATTCCCTTTTCGGAATATCTGAAGGTAACATGGTTTACTGTGATTGCTTCGATATAGCTTCTGAGCAGGGCCGGGAACGAAAGATCCCAGAACGGTGCGGCCATGACAATAATATCTGCTTTGGCAAACTGCTTTGCATATCTGAACATAGGGTGAGAAAAGTTTTTCTCTGAAATGGCACGGTCTCTTTCCTCCAGGGTCTTCCTGCTGAGGGGAGAGATTTTTTCCTTGTTGAGATCCAGGAATTCGAATTCCACGTTTTCAAATCTTGAAATAAGATATTCTGCCAGTCTCTTGGTTCTGGACTCCTTTCTTATACAGCTGTTTATAAAAAGAACTTTCATGTTATCTCCTCATGTTTTCTGCAGCTTTTTCCAAGGCTTCCATTGATTTTACAAAATTGAATCTTACCAGTCTTTTTCCTTCATCCATGGCATTGAGGTAGAAAGGGGAAGCCGGAATAAGGGCCACCTGCTTTTCCCTGATCATGTATTCCATGAATTTCATGTCGTCCAGATCCGAAATACGGTCAAAAGTAGCCATAAAGAAATAGGAACCTGCACTTTTTATCGGATCAAAGCCCCATTCTGTTGCCTTTTCTGTAAGAAAATTCCTTCTTTTTTCCATTTCTGCGCAGAAATTGCGGGAATATTCACCGGAAATCGGCAGAATTTTTGAAAAAGCTATCTGAATCGGGGTATTTACGGCAAATGTCACCCATTGATGAACTGCCCTTGCCGCCTCTGAAAGGAGAGGAGGTGCACACATGTACCCTATTTTCCATCCGGTGGAAGAAAAGGTCTTGGCTGTGGATGAAATGGTTACAGTCCTGTTTTCCAGACCCGGTACCGAGGCTGTGGGAATGTGTTTAAGCCCGTCAAAGACCAGATTTTCGTAAACCTCGTCGCTGATGACGGTCAGGTTGTGCTTTTCCGCAACACGTCCTATGATTTCAAGCTCTTCTCTTGTGTATACCTTTCCGGTAGGGTTGTGGGGATTGTTTACGATAATGGCTTTTGTTCTTGGAGAAACCGCCTTTTCCAGATCGGCCTCGGAAAACGAGAAGTCGGGCAGCCTCAGGGTTACCGCTTTCATGCTGCAGCCTGCCATCTTTGCGCTTCCGGCATAGGAATCAAAGAACGGCTCAAAAACGATAAGTTCGTCTCCCGGTCCGCAGAGTGCCATTACCGCACAGAAGATAGCTTCTGTGGCGCCGGCAGTTACGGTTATACATTTGTCCGCATCGTATGTTATGCCGTATTTCTCCCGGTAAAGGGTGCTGATTGCCTGTCTCAGCTCCGGTACGCCTGTCATGGGTGCATACTGATTGCGTCCCAGACTGAAGGAATCCCGGACTATATCCAGTACCCAATCTGCCGGATTGAAGTCCGGAGCTCCCTGGCTCAGTCCCACGGCATTGTACTGTGCCGCCAGATTATTTACCACTGTAAAGATGGTGGTTTCTGAATTAGCAACTCTTTCAGCAGTCATTTTTCCTGTATCCTGTCTTGAAGTCTACCACGCTTTTGATTTTTCCGCCGGTGGTGAAGGCTCTGAGGTTTTCGGCCGCCAGCCTGATAATCCGCTCAAAGGTCTCAGGCAGATGGTACTGACCCGATGTATGCGGTGTGATTATAACGTTTGCAGCATCCCAGAGCGGATGCTCCTTAGGAAGCGGTTCCGGGTCTGTAACATCCAGGGCTGCGCCGAAGATAAGCCCCTCGTTAAGAGCTCTGGCCAGGTCGTCGGTCACTATGGCATTTCCCCGTCCCACATTTACCAGTACAGCGTTCTTCTTCATTCTGCCAAGCAGTTTGTAATCCACAATGTGTCTGGTGGCCGGTGTGTTGGGCAGGGAAAGGGAAACCACGTCAAATTCCCCGATTATGTTTTCCAGGTCTTCAAGGGAGTACATCTCCTTTACCCAGTCCGGTTTTTCTCCTCCGGTTCTCCTGATTCCGCATACCTCGCTTCCCAGCAGGTGCATCTTGTGTCCGAATTCCTGTCCTATGTCTCCGAAGCCGATAACCAGGGTTTTGCTTCCGTAGACTGAAAAAACGTGTCCTTCATCCCGCCATGTGTGGCTGATCTGGTTTACCCGGTAGCGGTTAAGCTTCTTGAAAAGGGATAACACGCAACCCAGCATATATTCTGAAATGGCCAGTCCGTAGGTTCCCGATGCACAGGAAAAGATAACGTTTTCCGGTACAATTCCCGGTGCGGTGTATTCATCCACTCCCGCATTGTTTGTCTGTATCCATTCAAGCCTTGAAGCCAGCCTGATCTTATCCTTGGGGATATTCCCTATGATTATCTGTGCTTCCGGAAGATAACAGTCGTAATCCTTGCTGCACCAGATGAATTCTCCCTCCGGATATGCTTCTGTAAGCAGCTTTTTATGCCTTTCTTCCGCAGGAACAACTACAAGAACCTTTTTTCCGCTCATTTTTTCTCCTTGATAATATTATACTTTAAAATTATAGTATTGAAAAGAGAGGTTATTTATGGCAGACAAGCTGACAATTCTTAAACCGTCCGATATGCACATCCATCTCAGGCAGGGAGATATGCTGGGTACTGCAGTCAGGGATGCATCCGAATGGTTCTGCAGAGGGGTGGTTATGCCCAATACTCTGCCTGCTGTCAATTCACCCGAGGCAGTAATCAGATACAGAAACGAAATTAAGGAGCTGTCAGATAGCTTTGACCCCATAATGACCTTCAAGCTTTATCCGGGCATGACCGGAGAAACCGTAAGGAAAATGGCTGCTGTGGGAGCGTTTGTGGGAAAGCTTTATCCCGCAGGGGTGACCACCAATTCCCAGGACGGTGTCAGAAGCCGGAAGGATATAAAGGAAGCCCTGGCCGCCATGTGCGATCTGGGTATGATTCTCTCCATTCACTGTGAAAAGCCCGATGCCTCCGTACTGGAGCGGGAATACAGGTATCATGCCGAATTCCGGGCCATAGCAAAGGCATTTCCGGGACTTAAGATGGTGTTTGAGCATGTTTCCGACCGCCGTTCCGTAGATCTGGTGGATTCTCTTCCCGACAACGTGGCTGCATCCGTGACAGCCCACCATCTGCTGATAACCCTGGACGATGTTATCGGGGGCAACATGAATCCCCATAACTTCTGCAAGCCTGTGGTTAAGGGAATAAAGGATATGGAAGCCATAAGGGAGGCTGTGTTCTCCGGCAGCAGGAAGTTTTTTTTCGGTTCGGACAGCGCACCTCATCTCAAGACCAGGAAGGAATCGGGTTCTGCCGGAGGGGGAATCTATTCTGCCCCATGTGCAGTACCGCTTATGGCAGAGCTTTTTGACAGGGCCGGTAAGCTTGATATGCTGGAAAACTTCCTTTCCGTATACGGGCCGGATTTTTACGGACTTCCGAGGACAAAAGAAAAGCTCTCCCTTGAAAGAAAGGAGAGCCTGATTCCTGATGTAATTGACGGAATAGTTCCTTTTATGGCCGGTTCAGAACTCCACTTTCGGAAGTGCCTTGGCTGATTCCGATACTTCAAAATAGGACATTTTCTCAAAGCCCATCCGGGAAGCCACAAAGGATGCCGGGAACATCTTGATCCGTGTATTGAAATTCCGTACGTTGTCGTTGTACCGCTTTCTGGCTACCGCAATACGGTTTTCTGTACCTGCAAGCTCATCCTGGAGCCGGATAAAGTTGGTATCGCTCTTGAGCTGGGGGTAGTTTTCCGCAATGGCCAGAAGCCTGCCCAGCGCACTCTGCATGGCATTGTACCCTTCTGCCTTTTCCTCCACGGTGGTTGATCCCGCAAGTCTGGATCTTGCATCCGCTATATTTCCGAAAACCTCGCTTTCATGCTTTGCGTATCCCTTGACTGTGGAAACCAGATTGGGGATAAGGTCGCTTCTTCTCTGAAGCTGGTTGTCAATCTCTGCCCAGGAAGCCGCAGTCTTTTCCTCCAGGGTTACCAGTGAGTTCCTGGTTCCCACATACCAGCTGAAGATACCGCCTGCAACTGCGGCTATTATAACAATAATCAAAATTTTTTTGTTCATTATTCAGTCTCCTGTCAGAAGCTTCTGGAAGCACCGCCTCCGCCGAAGCTTCCTCCTCCGCCACCGCCGAAACCGCTGAAACCGCCGTAACCGTTGCAGCCTCTGTTGCCGAATCCGCCGAAGGCACCACGTCCCATGCCGTATCCCATGTACATTCCGCCGAATGCACTTCCGTAGTAGTGGCGTCCGTACCGTTTTGCCCCGCTCATTTTTCTGAACATCTGGATTGTTATGTAGATCATGATACCGGCAAAGATAAGCATGCAGAACATTTCTGATTTGGAGTTGTCCACCATGGTTCTGGCATCAAGCTCCACACCCATGTCGGTACCTATTATGTTGGCAATCTTGCAGACACCTCTTCTGAGGCCGGCACCGAAATCTCCGCCGTTGAAATATGGGATAATCTGCT
>JAZNLX010000134.1:0-4008 GCA_045579325.1 Spirochaetia bacterium | reverse complement strand
CGACATTCCGGGATGCACCCTGAAGCTTTTTGAATACGGTTCCAATACCACCGGGCTGGCCCTTGAACTCATAGAGAAAAACATAGAGTTGGATCCTGAGGAAGCCACCATTGCTCTTACAGGTATTTATTCGGATACCCTCAATTTTACCATTGAAAAGACTTCCCCCGATGATTTCAGGGCTGCCGGATTTCTCATTGGAAAAGAGGCATCCATAAAGCTGGTTAAATATTTTCTTAAACCTCTTAAAAAGAACTATCAGATTTCGTATTTCCACAAGGTTCTCAACTCTCTGATTTTCAGGAACATAAACGGCCATGAGATAATACTCTGTTCCGTAGAAACCGAAAAAAGGGTAAACGGACTGGCAGCTGTGGTGGAAAAGGTCTTTGAAATTGAAAATCCTGAAGCATTTTTTGCAGTTTTCCACTCTCCTTCCGACAAGATTACCAATATCATTGCCAGAAGCCAGAGAAGCTCTATCCGGGTAAATACCCTCCTGAAGCCATTCGGTGGGGGTGGCCATGACAAAGCGGCTTCTGCAACGGTAAAAAAATCGGATGCCCGGGAGGTTTTCGACAGGCTGCTGGAGATTCTGGATACATTGGTTCCGGCCATAACCGCAGAAACCATAATGACCAAAAAGGTAAAATTTATTCCGGATGATGTAAACATGATGCAGGCAGCAGTATACCTTGCAGAAATCAATCATACTGCAGTTCCGGTGATGAATTCCTCAAACAAGATTGTGGGAATGCTTGGCAACAAGGATATAAAGAATGCAGAAAAGGCAAACTGCATGCAGTCTCCCGTAAAGGCCTATATGAGCAAAAAAGTCATTACAATTCCCGTACAGTCAACCATGAGGGACATAGAAAGGGTTTTCCTTGAAAACAAATACAATCATATGCCTGTGGTGAATGACGAGAACGATCTTGTGGGTATACTGACCAGAAAGGATTTCCTGAAGGTGCTCCATGAGGACAATTCAATGGATTCTATTCTTCAGTCCCGCTCCTGATTCTTTTTAAGCTCGATTACTGCCCATACGCTTTTCCATGTGATACCCTCGCCTGCAGTCATAAGAAGGAGATTCCTTACTTTTTCTGCCAGCTGCGGTCTGCTGAGGAGTGAATAACCGTATGAAGCACTGTTTTCCATGTTGAACCAGTTTTCGATATCCCGACCTGTAATATACCTTTTTTCGAAAAAGGTTCTTAACCTGCATACCGGAGTGAATCCTGCAGATAT
Organism: Spirochaetia bacterium; assembly: GCA_045579325.1. Taxonomy (GTDB): domain Bacteria; phylum Spirochaetota; class Spirochaetia; order CADAEX01; family CADAEX01; genus CADAEX01. The sequence continues at coordinate 2,757 of JAZNLX010000134.1, read as the reverse complement.
GGCAGCCTCGGAAAGGGTTTCTTCGTCCCAGTTCATGATATTGTTTTCCGAATCTGAATAAAGCACCGACTCGCATTCCAGAAGAGTATCTAGTTCATCCTTATCCAGTTTTCCCTTTACTATATCGGAAACCCTGGATGAGTATTTAGGGATAATCTGGGCAAACACCCCTTTTCCGCCTGGTTCCAGCAAGGAAAATACAGCCATGAAGGAGGCTTCCCTGTCTGGCCCGGTAAATATGTTGCGGCCTATTATAAAATCGTATGGATTGGGGCTTTTTTCTGGATACGAAGCCAGATCGGAACAGAAGGCCTGGGGTCTTTCTATTTCAGGAAGGACTGATGGATAATTGATGAAATATCCCGTATCTTCCGGCCTGCTTACAAGTACGGTAACTCCCCCTTCCGGAGTTATGCGTGATGCTTCCCATGCCAGAAGTCCCCTGTCATTTCCCGTAACAAGAAACCTGTGATGCCGCTGTACTGCAGGCAGGGAGGAAAATATTTCGTCCCTTATTGCAGAAAGCACCATGTTCTTTTCTCCGGCGGTTCTCCTGAACCAGGCATCACGCCCCTTGTCTCCCGGAGAGAAAGTCAGGACTTCTCCTACAGCCTCTGTATCAAGCTGAGCCTCAAGCTGGGCTTCTCTCCTTCTTGCCAGGTTTTCGGAGCCTTCTTTTTCGTATCCCAGGTTTCCCGGGGTATAGAAAACCTTTCCTTTAAGCTCTGAAGGAAGATACTGCTGGGCAACCCAGTGATCCCTGAAGGCGTGTGGATATTTGTATCCGTCCCCGTGTCCGAAGCTCTCCTTATCCCGGGATGCATCCTTAAGATGATTGGGAACCTCAGCCTGTTTTTCGGTCTTCACGGCGGCCAGGGCATCAAAATAGCCCAGCGTTGAGTTTGATTTCCTGCATAAAGCCAGATAAAGAGCTGCCTGTGAAAGGAAGAATTGCCCTTCCGGCATTCCTACACGGTCAAAGGCTTCTGCAGCAGAAACAACTACACCCAATGCATCAGGCTGAGCCAGTCCCACATCCTCTGATGCAAGAATCATCATTCTGCGGAACAAAAACTTGGGATCCTCTCCCCCGGCAATCATCCTGGCCATCCAGTACAGGGCAGCATCGGGATCGCTTCCCCTGAGAGATTTTATGAATGCACTTATGGTGTCATAGTGATAATCTCCCTCCTTATCGTAAAGAAGGGCTTTTTTCTGGATGCTTTCTTCTGCTATTTCCAGAGTAATCCTTATTTTTTCCCCTTCCGGAGGGGGAAAACTTTCAGGTGTGGTTTCCACAGCCAGCTGCAGGGCATTAAGCATGCTTCTGGCATCTCCGTTGGCTATGGCGGCAATATGTTCAAGGGCTCCCGGTTCAAATTCGATATCGTATTTTCCGTATCCTCTTTCCCGGTCCCTGACTGCTTTTTCGGCAGCCGAAATAAGATCCTCCCTGGAAAGGGAGAGGAGCTGGAACACACGGCTTCTGCTTACAAGGGCCGAATTTACTTCAAAATAGGGATTTTCGGTGGTGGCACCGATAAAGATGAAGGTACCGTTTTCCACCCAAGGAAGAAGAGCGTCCTGCTGGGCCTTGTTCCAGCGGTGCACCTCGTCCACAAAGAGTATGGTTCTTTTGCCGTAGTAGTCGCGGCGCTGCCTGGCTTCTTCGATGGCCTCCCTGATTTCCTTGACTCCGGAAAGCACCGCATTAATGGTAATGAAATAACTGCTTGTGGTGTTGGCTATGATACGGGCCAGGGTTGTCTTTCCTGTTCCCGGCGGCCCGTAAAAGATAAGGGAAGAGAGCTGGTCGGCCTGGATAGCCCTTCTGAGAAGTCTTCCCTTTCCTATGATATGCTCCTGTCCGACAAAATCATCAAGGGTCTCAGGCCTCATTGCATCTGCCAGAGGTCGGCTTGAGCTGCCGATTCCGTCAAACAGTTCCATTGTCACTTCCAGATTTCCATGAATGTATGGATTTTTTCACAATACTTGCATACAAATCTGTCATCAGCTGTCTTATGGAATTCGGCAGGAATATTTTCTCCCTGTTCGTGATTGCTGATACAGTCCGGATTGCTGCATTCTATATCGTCAAAATTATAGATCTTTGGCGGCATGTAAAGCTTGAGCTTCTTGATTACCTTCCTGTTCTCGATGACATTTACGGTACAGCCCGGTGCAAGACATGCAAGGCGCTTGAGATTCTTGATTCCGAATTCTCCGTGATCCGGGCGGAAAATGATACCTTTCATCATGTTAGGTTCTGCTCTGGAGGATGTTACCCATTCGCCTCCCTTTCCGTAAAGCTTGAGAAGGCGGATAATCCTGCCCAGCTGTTCCCTGATCTCGCTTTCGGTACGTCCTCTGAAGATATGGTCAATTACAAGACCGTTGGAAATAGGCTTAACACCTTCGGAGCAATCCTTGATAGGTGCGTTGTCATGGATCTTCATAGGAACGATGAAGCTTTCGGAATCCTCTGCTATGTGTCTGTGCTGTACTTCTCCTTCGAAGTCATCACCGATCTTTCCGGCAATAAGTCCGAGAAGGACGATTCTTATGATCATTCCGTTTATGGACTGGTTTTCCCAGCCGTTGAGCGGAGTGGTATCCAGGAATGTAGGAATGGTAGGATAAACCTTGTGCCTTGGAAGAGGATGATAGAAAATTGTCCCTTCCGGCAGCTTATCCATGAAATCTTCCCTGAAAGTAATGCTTTCCCTGAGCAGGGCCTGTTTCTTCAGTACCGCA
>JAZNLX010000133.1:0-4595 GCA_045579325.1 Spirochaetia bacterium | reverse complement strand
TTTCGGCATTTCCTATGGCCAGCCGTGTGGTTCAGAAGCTTGCATTTGCGGAGGATAAGCAGAACTACATCCTCATGCATGCGGTTTGTGCCAATGTTTCGGGTCAGATCGGTTCTCTGATAATCGGAGGCCTGATCCTCGGTTATCTGGGAGGGCTATGATTTTTTTTAAACAGTTGTCGTTAATACAGGGTTATTGTTATATTTAAGTTAGTTAGAGTAAGTTAACTTAAAACGAAATAAGACTTCTGATAAAAGGAGAAAAATATGAAAAGATTAATAATGACTTTGATTATCGCCGGTTGTATGATTTTTGCATTGACAGGATGTGACAGCGACAGCAGTTCTGCCGGTGGTCCGGATCTCTCCGGTCAGCATTTAGGTTGGATCATGTACAGTGACGGAACATATACTCAGGAATACGATAGCTCCAAGACAGCAGTCGGTATTATCGTGGAGTGTGATGACGATACAGGAAAGCCTGAAAAAATAGTTATGGCTGAAGTATCCTCCGATCTTGCATGGGGAAGCATGACAGGTGAAACTTATCATGTCGGCACAGGTGACGACGGAGATGAAAACCTGAACAGAGTACAGATGGCAGGTCTTGGCTCAGGCAATTTCCCGATTTTCGATGACGTAATGGCAATAGCTGATTTTGATTCTGCAAACTGGAAAAAATGGTACATTCCTTCATACGAGGAAATGGTTGAGGACATCTACCGCAACAGAACTCAGATCGAAGCAGCCGTTACAAAGCTTGGCGGAGTTTCAAACATAGTTCTTGATCAGGATTACTGGACATCCAATGAAGATAATACAGATTTTTCAAAGGCCTGGATCTTCAATCCGGCAACCAAGAGCGGAAGCACAGTTGCCAAAAGCACTGCTTATCCGGTTTTCAGGATGACAGAGCTCAAATACTGATTTTTGATGTTGATTTGATCAATCCCTGCTTTCGGCAGGGATTTTTTTGGGCTCTTTGAGAAAAAGCCCTGTTACAAAGGCAATTCCCGAAATACCGGCACAGAGGACAAAGAGCTTTTCTATTCCCAGAGTGGCTGCAGCTATTCCCAGTACCAAAGGAGAAACGGTCTGTGCCGTACTTGTTATGAAGGAGTATATGGAATAAGCTCCGTCAATATTGATTTCAAGTTCCTTTGCGGTATCGGCCAGAAATGTGCTCAGAACAGGAACCGTTCCCTTGGAGAGTATACCCATGATAACCAGAAGTACTATCATCATGTACAGGTCATCGGTTACGGAAAGGCTGTACACTGTAAGGGCCAGGCACAGTTCTGCCACCAGAAAGACCTTCTTTACCCCTTTGTGCTCCGTTATTCTTCCGCATACTATTTTTCCCATATAATTTCCCACAAAGAAAACACCGGTAAGTGAACCTATTATTGCAGCATCAAATCCCTTGGCCTGAAACAGGAACGGAAGAAACAGGAACAGCGATATGACTGCAAAATTATCAAAGAATATGGCTGCAAGGAGAATTGCCAGCCGTTTCGGAGGGCGACACAGGATTTTTTCCTTCTTTTCCTTTTTTTCATAGTGTCCCGCTTCCTTTCTGTATCTTCTGCAGGTCAGCACGGCAATTCCCACTGCAAGGGGAAGAACAGAATAGATAAGTGCGGTACTGCTCCAGGAGAGCTTGGCTATCATGAAGGTAAGGAGCACGGAGAAAGCAATACGTCCTATATCTCCGTTGGCTGTGAAGTTCCCCATTTCCCGTCCCAGCCTGTTTCCGTTGGTCTTGGCTACAGCTGCAAAAGCAAGCGGGTGGAATACCCCGAAGCCGATGCTTCCCGCCAGGAATGCCGCCAGGACCAGCGTATAACTTTGAGCCAGGAACATGGTCAGATAAGATATGAAAATAAAGAGTGCCGCAAAGCCCAGGGCGTGGAAGCTTCCCAGACATGCACCCAGATATGCCGACGGAAAGGCCAGCACTATGCTTGAAAAGTTGAGTATGCTCCCCAGAAAACCGGCCTGTGAAAGAGAAATCGGGATATCGTCCCGGATAAAAGGGAGAAAAAGGGGAAGACAGGCCAGATATCCGTCATTCAGCATGTGGAGTCCCGAAAGGACAAATCCGTCTGTAATCCTCAGCTTCTTCATTTGGGCAGATACTCCTCGTTTATGTTCCAGGGCGCCTCGAAAACATGCTCCCTGAGCCGTCGGTTATCGTGGTTCAGCATGGCGATTATAGGCTTTATCTTCAGCCTCATGTTTGTATTCTTGAAAGGGCAGCCTGTGTTGTAGGTCGGAAATTCAAGCCTTTCGGACATGAGCCTGAGCTTCGATTCATGTACCATGCACATGGGGCGGATCAGTGTCAGCTTGCCTCCGAAAAACTGCTGTACAGGCATCATAGTGGAAAAATTTCCCCTGTAGCAAAGGTTTATGAGAGTAGTTTCTATTATGTCATCCATGTGATGACCGGTGGCAATCTTGGTAAAACCCAGCTCCGCCGCCCTGTCAAAGAGCATTCTTTTCCTGTTTCTTGCACACAGGTAGCAATTGAAGTCCCCTCTGAAGGATTCCGGAAACATATCTGCCTTCATCACCTCGTAGGGAATTTCCAGCATTTCGAAAAATTCTTCCATTTTACGGGCATCTTCCTCCGGCATGGGATACTGGTTCCAGTCTATTCTCATGGCTCTGAGTTCGTAGTTGATAGGAAGCCATTTCTTTCTTACCGCCAGGGCAAAGGCCAGTGCCAGTGAGTCCTTGCCCCCCGAAATGGCCAGGAGAACCTTGTCTCCGTCCTCTATCATGTTGAATCGGTTTATTCCCCTGCCGGTCTCTTTGATTATTCTCTTGAGCCAGGGTTGCAGGTTTTCGGTATCTTTTTTGGTCATATTAGTCCGGACTCCTTTATTCCCCTGATTCTTTCCGAAATGTCAGGCGAGGCAAAGATCCTGATTTTTCTGAGAGGTGCCGCAAATATCCTGAATGCCTCATGATTGTCAAAGTTTATTTTTTCTGGAACATCGATGATTATTTTCATCTCCTCGGTTCCCAGGGCTGCCGCCAATTCACGTTCCTTGCTGCTTCTGGTTTTCAGATCCAGAAGGGCTCTGTGTTCCGGCAGGTTGTCATCAAATACTGTTTCAAAGGACATCTTGTAGAGATTTCTTTCCTGGACCATGGAAATAAGCTCCAGAGCCGGAAGATCAAGATCCCTGCAGAAGTTCACCAGTGAATAATCGTCCAGTCCGTAGAGTTCCTCCGGCTTGAGTACGTTTTCCTCCAGTGCGGAAACTATGGCTTTCTTTATCATGCCGGTGGCGCACCTTACGGTCTTGTGCCAGTAAACAGTCTTGTACATCATGTATTTGGAAAAAAGTATGTTTTCCAGAGCCGGTTCTCCCTGCGGAAGCAGGCAGATTCCTTTTTCAGGGTCGGGACAGATGGAGCTGAGAACAAAGTCAATATCCTGTATGCCGTAGGGCACTCCGCAGAAACGGGCATCCCGTGTCAGGTAATCCAGCTTGTCGGGATCCAGAACTCCGGAAAGAATATGCCTGAAGAAAACCACTTCCGGGTCGGCTGTTTCCAGATTTCCGTCTACAATGGCCGCCGCCATGAAGGGATCAATTTCAAGACTTTCCTTTATAAGGGAGAAAAGAGGTTCCGAAAGTATGTATTCCGCTGTCAGGGCTTCGTGCTCCTTCAGGGGAAGTTCTTTCAGGGAATGTGTGTACGGAAAGTGCCCCAGATCGTGGAGAAGACAGGCACAGAGAAAAGCCCTGACCCCTTCCTCCGAAACCTTGGGACAGCTTCCGAAAGTAATCAGTTTCCTGATTATCCTTGTTCCGATATGGTAGACTCCCAGGCTGTGGCTGAATCTTGTGTGCACAGCTCCGGGATAAACCAGATATGTGGGTCCCAGCTGCTTGATGCGGTTCATTTTCTGCAGTACCGGTGAAGAGACTATTTTCTTGAACCCATCCGAAAGCATTATATTGCCCCAGACAGGGTCCCTTACAGGATTGTTGAACCGGTTATCAAGATAGGAAGCAGCTTTCATTTTTGGATATAGTTGAGCATTCCGCCGGCTTCGATCAGGTTAACACCCTTTTCTTCCATGTCATGGAGGAAGAAGAATTCCTTTCCTGTGGCCTTGTCCACCCCTTTTACCCTGTTTCCTGACTTGATGTCGTCAATGAAGGATGGGAAATAGAGTGAAGCCCCTTCGCTGATAAGGTCGTAATCTGCAGGATTTTCAAATATAAGAGGGGCAATTCCGAAATTGATCAGGTTTGCCTTGTGGATTCTTGCAAAGCTCTTGGTGATTACAGCCTTTACTCCCAGGTACATCGGTGCAAGGGCCGCATGCTCGCGGGAAGAGCCCTGTCCGTAGTTCTCTCCCCCTACGATAACACCGGTTCCTGCTTTCTTGGCTCTGTCGTAGAAGCCCGGAGAAACTGCCTCGAAAACAAATTTCGAGATTTCAGGAATATTTGAACGGTATGGGAGAACCCTTGTTCCGGCCGGCATGATATGGTCTGTAGTGATGTTGTCTCCTGTCTTGATAAGGACTTCTGCTTCAAATTCGTTAGGTACAGGTACAGCCTTCGGACA
>JAZNLX010000132.1:0-2642 GCA_045579325.1 Spirochaetia bacterium | reverse complement strand
AGCCGAGCGTGTGCATTTCATACTACCACGGTCCCGGATTTCTTGTCAGAATATTTTCATCCTTGGTAACCCCATGGCTTCTGAGTGCCTGGAGTCTGCGATACAACACCTCATCATTGGTGGTAACAGCACCCCCCTCTCCGGTGGTAACAGTCTTTACCGGATGAAAGGAAAAAACTGTCATGTCCGAATATTTGCAGTTTCCTACATAAGAACCATCTGCATACTGACTGCCGATAGCATGTGCCGCATCCTCTATGACACGGAGATTGTGCTTTCGGGCAAGGGCACCGATTTTTTCCATTTCGCAGGAAAGTCCGGCAAAATGAACAGGTATAATAAGCTTTGTTTTATCGTTAATCTTTTCTTCGATTTTTTCAGGGTCAATGTTATAGGAAACCGGATCAATATCTGCAAAAACCGGTCTTAATCCGTTGTATACCATACTATTGCTTGATGCCAGGAATGTATTGGGAGTAGTTATTCCTTCTGTTCCCTCTTCAAGCTCAAGAGCGGCAACTGCTATATGAAGACCGGCTGTAGCATTCGATACCGCAACACAGTATTTTGCCCCGGTAATACGGCATATTTCCTGCTCAAACCGGGTAACGGCAGGTCCCTGGGTAAGGTAATCCGATTTCAGAACCTCAAGAACCGCATTTATGTCAGTTTCATCTATAAACTGATGTCCATAACCTATCATTTCAGATTTTTCCTACTTTTTCCTTGTTGTCACTTATCCACTTCTGAAGCTCAGGAATAGTCATCCACTCCTTGTTGTTGTCCGAAGTGTAGCTGAAGCCCTCAGGAACTCTGACGCCACCCTTGATTGAGTTCTGAATATCTCCCCATTCACAGATCTGAGGAAGGATCTTGAAGTGTTCAGGATATTCGTAAGTATAGAAAGCATCCTCCTGGCTGATCATGGCCTCATGGAGCTTTTCTCCCGGACGGATACCTATTTCCACCTGTTCTGCCTTGCTGTCAACGGCAGTTGCAATATCGCAGATATTCATGGAAGGAATCTTCTTTACATAGATTTCTCCCCCCTCCATATCATCAAATGCATGCCATACCAATTCCACACCCTGCTCAAGGGAAATCATGAATCTGGTCATCCTTTTATCGGTAATGGTAAGCCTGCCTGATTTTGCTGTTTCAATAAAAAACGGAATAACGGAGCCTCTGGAGCCCATTACATTTCCGTAGCGGACAACGGCAAATTTAGTCTTTCCGCCTGAGTAAGAATTACCTGCAATAAAAATCTTGTCAGAACAGAGCTTTGTGGCGCCGTACAGGTTTACAGGCTTGCAGGCCTTGTCTGTGGAAAGGGCAACAAGTCTCTTTACCCCCTTGTCTATACAGGCATCAATCAGGTTCATGGCGCCGTGTACATTGGTCTTGATACATTCAAATGGGTTATATTCTGCAGTAGGTACAATCTTTGTTGCTGCAGCATGAACCACGTAATCAACCCCGTCAAGAGCACGGTAAAGGCGTTCCTTGTCCCTCACGTCACCGATGAAGAAACGAACCCTTTTATCACCCTGAAACTTTTTTGCCATATTCCACTGCTTCATCTCGTCTCTGGAATATATGATAATCTTTTTAGGATTATATTTGGCCAGAGTCATAGGCACAAAAGTATTGCCGAAAGATCCTGTACCGCCAGTTATAAGAATTGTTGAATTTGAAAGCATATTTATATCTCCCTTCTTTTATTATATTTCAGTTAATTTACATTTACAATAGAATATGAATACTGCCTGATGACCACAATATATTTTTTACCCAGCTCCCTGGCCCGTTCATACATGTTTTCTTCCGTAACTTTTTCTCCGCATACAGCAGGAGGGAGGGAATAGGCCACAAATTGGCTTCTTTCGCCGAACGGCCTTCCGTCACCTCTGTAAAAATATGTGGTATCTTTGATATTTTTTTCATAAACGGAGTTCAATACCGGAATTCCAAGGAAGGCGCTTGTCGCAAGATATGGACGAACAAGATAAACCTGACTGTATGATTCATATTTTAACAGAATATCATCGAATTTATCAATCAAAGCTGAATCATCCGAAAGAAAAATACAAAAATCTTTTCTATTTTCTCTTGTTTTCTCGAACAAGTCACTAAACAATGTATATTCTATGTTATTAAAACTTACGGGATCAGAACTATTAAAATATTTTTTCATATTCCCAATTATATCTTCTTTAAACTGATGAGTACTGATTCTGGCTTGAAGTATATTTTTTATATTTTTCTCAAAAAGAATATTTTTACAACCTAAAAGTATTAAACATACTATTATAAAGGTTAATAATATATCACGACTTCTTATCTTTATGTTCCGATTGAGCTTATAGAAATTGAAAGTTCCTTTGAGATCCAGTAAAGGAATGTGTGAAAGAATACTATACTTTACAAATCTATATGGAATATCACAACTAAGGAATATTAACCAAGCTGAGATATAAACCGGTAAAACGAAATAGAAGGCCGATCCGCCATGAATAGTCAACAAAATTCCCGGCAGACAAGCTCCGACCATAAGCAGGAAAATCATTTCCTGAAATATACTTTCCCTATTTTTTATAAAACCCGGTGATATGATTTTCTTATCTGTAAATAAAAGGACAACA
>JAZNLX010000131.1:0-10288 GCA_045579325.1 Spirochaetia bacterium | reverse complement strand
CTTCCACTATCCTGTCTATGACATCTTCCACGCTGCCGCCGGAAACCATGAAGCCGGCCGCTTTTCTATGGCCGCCCCCTCCGAACTGTGCGCAGAATTTTCCCAGGTCTATGTTTTCGTCCCTGGTTCTCAGTCCTACGGTTATCTTTTCAGGGTTTTCCTGCTTGACCGCTGCTATCACCTTTACGTTTTCGGTGGAGAGAGCAAGCATGTATACCAGGTCTATGTTCCTGCATTCCTTAGGAATTTCTTCAAAATCTTCCATTAAATCGTATGTTATCAGGAGCTTGTCTCCGTAGTATCTTCTCAGTCTGCTTAAGGAGCGGGCTGTATGTGTCATGGAGTCGAATTTCCTGTTTCCGTTAATTTCAAAGAATGTCTTGTTCGGGGAAACTCCCAGCTCTGCCAGTTCGGAAGCAGCCTTGAATGTGGCTGCGGCGCTGATTGTGGTCAGGTGCTTGAAAAAGCCTGTGTCGGTACAGATTCCCAGAAAGAGTATTTCAGCCTCCTCCAGTGTGGGCTTGATTCCCATTTCCTTCATCAGGTTGTAGATAAGAAGGGTGTTGGAGGCTGAATCAGGTCTTATGAAACGGAAATCTCCGAATTCGCTTCCCGATGAATGATGGTCGATGATAATCGATTTGTATCCTGCTATGCAGTCCCTGAACTTTCCTATCCTGTCGGGTGTGGAGCAATCAGTGATAATTACCATGGCTTTTCCCTTTTCATCTTCGAAAGGGACAAATTCGGTTTCGAAAAAGCTTTCGTATTTCTTTATGTCCTGTCTGGTAAAGCCCCCCTCGGAAAAAAGCTTTACCCTTTTTCCAAGCCTTCTCAGGAACATGCCGGTTGCCAGCTGGCTCCCTATGCAGTCTCCGTCCGGGTCCGTATGTCCGAAAATATAGAAGCATTCATGGTCGTTTATCTGTCTGATTATCTCTTTCATGTTCACCTTTCCGCTATAGGTATGTATTTGCTGTTCCTGTTGCTGATTACTCTGTATGCAGGTCTGATGAGCTTGCCTCCGCTGACAAGTTCCTCTATTCTGTGAGCTGCCCATCCCGCAATTCTGGCCATGGCAAAGATAGGAGTGTAGAGCTCGGTAGGGATGTTCAGCATGTTGTATACAAATCCTGAATAGAAATCCACGTTGATGCACATGGTCTTGTTCTTGTTTGTTACGGTCTGCATTGCTGCCGGTGCCAGTCTTTCCACCGCCTCGTAGAGGTTGAATTCCCTCAGCTTGCCCTTTTCTTCCGCCAGCTCCCTTGCTTTTCCCTTGAGAAGGATGGCTCTCGGGTCAGATTTTGTATAGATGGCATGTCCGTAGCCGTAGATAAGGCCGGCCCTGTCAAAGGTCTCCTTCCTGAGTATCTTTTTCAGGTATTCAAGGATTTCGTTGTCGTCTTCCCAGTTCTTAACATTTTCCATTATATCTGCCATCATTCTGATAACCATGATGTTGGCTCCGCCGTGCTTAGGTCCCTTCATGGAACATACCGCAGCCGCAATGGAGGAGTATGTGTCTGTGTGGGCCGATGTAACCACGTGGTTTGTGAATGTGGAGTTGTTACCTCCGCCGTGTTCCGCATGGAGAATAAGCGCCAGGTCGAGTACTGTCACCTCCAGCTCGGAATATTCCTTTGTAGGTCTTGTCATCCTGAGGAAGTTGGCCGCTGTTCCGATTCCCGGTGCCGGTGTATGGATATAGAGACTGTGCCCGTCGTGGTAATGGTTCTTTGCCATATATCCGTGGGCAATCATGGTAGGGAAGCGGGCAATAAGCTCAATGCACTGCCTGAGTACGTTAGGAATGGAAACATCGTCCGCATTCGGGTCATATGAATAGGAAGCAAGTACGCTTCTGGCCAGTTTGTTCATTACGTCACGGCTCGGTGCCTTGAGAATCATGTCCTCGGTAAATCCCTGAGGCAGTGCCCTGAACTGATCCAGCAGTTCGTTGAATTCTTCCAGCTCCGATCTGCTCGGGAATTTTCCGAAAATAAGGAAATATGTGGTTTCCTCGAATCCCGGTCTGTTTTCGTTGAGTACGTTGGAAACTATATCATTGATGGGAACACCCCTGTAGGTAAGTCTTCCTTCGTCCGGAACCAGGATACCCTCGTCAAAAATATAACCATGGGCGTTTCCTATCTGTGAAAGTCCTACAACCACACCGGACCCGTCTTCGTTTCTGAGTCCTCTTTTTGTATTGTAGACAGTGTGCAGTGACGGATCGATGGTGTTTGTCTTTACCGTAAGATCTGTCATCTTGTCGACGTAAGTTCTTATGTCCATGTAACCCCCATATATAATATCAATAAAGTATACAAAATATTTTTTTAATTGGCAAGATAAACAAATATTATGCACCGATAACTAAAGGTTATCAAAATTATGAATTTAAATATCAAGCTTGTAATTTTTCCAACTTGACCTTGTTGCAACATTGTATTACATTTAAACCAAAGAAAAAATTTTGCCTGAAACTTTGATACGTACGGCGGATTTATAAAATTTAGGAGGAGTAAAGTATGGATCGTAAACCATTGATCCAGAGAAAGACTGGTATTTCTTACAAAACAGAAGAAAAAACAGTTTTGCGCGGTTATAATGTATGTGAACTCGCAGACGCAGGTTACACATTCATCGACGCACTGTATATTCTTTTTCAGGGAAGAATTCCTGCAGAAAATGAAAGAGCTATGCTCGACTACGAAGTTGCAGAGTTCCTTGAGCACTCAATGTCACCATCAGCAGCAGCTGCTATCGGTGTAATCAACGGACATCCAATGCTCCCAGCAGCAGTTGGAGCATCTATCATGACATTCGGTGGAGCACACGGACCTGGAGCTCAGCACGGATACATGATGAAGAAATATCTTGACAGAGCTTGCGACGAACACAAGACTGTTAAAGAAGTTGCTATCGAATGTGTAAACGAATACATGGATGCAGGTAGAGCAGTTATGGGTATGGGACAGCCACAGCACCTCGACGGTGACCCAAGAGCAGAACCTACTCACCTCAAGCAGGAAGAACTCGGAGCATGCGGTGTATACCTTGAGTTCCAGAGAGCTCTCGAAGCAAAATTCTACGAAAGAAGATTCGCAGAAGGCAGATCATACGTTGCAGTTAACATGGTAGGAGCTGGTAACACAGCACTTTCCGACATGGGATTCTCACCTAACGCAGCTTGGACAATCGGTTGTGTAACTAGAGGTTACAGCTGTTCTTGCCACGCCCTCTTCACACTGAAGAAAGGTAGAGCATGGGGAGCTTCAAGAAACGAACCTATGGTACAGATGCTTGACCTTTCTATGATCAAGTACATCGGACCAGAAGACAGAGAAGTTCCACTTCAGTCAGAAAGAGAAGAATATGCTATGAACGAACTTAAGACAGGAGAATTTAAGAAATGGGTGATTTAACAAACGTTGCTGTTAATAGAATGACAGGAAAAGTTTGCGATGAAAGAATCGCACAGATGAAACATTCTAAGAGAAGACCAATCGGTAACCTTGCAAATCCTAATTTGCTTTTCGATTACACAAACAGAGAGATTGGAACACTTCCAGATGACAACAGAGCACACTTCCAGTGGGTTTCTGAAGTTGCATACAAAAACATTCACAGAATCGTAACAAGAGGTTACGATACAACAGAGCTCGTAGAAGCTGGTTATGGAGTTTGTGATGTACTCTTCATCGACTTCCAGGCTAGAATTCCACTCGTTGAAGAAAGAAAAGTTCTTGACTACATCCTCGTATGCGGTCTCGAAGACGGTCTTTCCAACCCAGCTCTTATCGCAAGACTCGTAACCAGAGGTAAGTCATACCTTACACAGGCTTGTGGTTCATCAGTACTCGCTTTCGGACAGGCTTACGGTGCTTTCCAGGCATTCGGAAAAATGCTCGAAAAATACTATGCTAAGATCGCTGAAGAAGGTATCACAGCTGAAGAAGCTGCTGCTATCCTCGTAGAAGAATGCTATGCTGAAGATCACTTCGGAATCAACGAATTCTACGTAAAAGACGAAACACCTAAGCACCTTCTCGCTTACGCTGAAGCACAGCTCGCTGGAAAGAAGGAAGTTAAGTACATTCCTTTCCTCAAGCTCGTTGTTGCTGCTGCTCAGAAGAAGCTCGGATATGTTGAAGCTGAACTCATGGCTGCTATGTGTGCTGCATTCATGGACCTCGACTTCACACCAGACGCTGCATGGTGTATCATGGGTGTTACAAGAGCATTCTCAGCTGGTGCTCACGCTTGTGAAGAGCTCGAAAGAGAATGTCAGGTTACAGGATTTGACTCATTCGGAAAGACACTCACACCAAAAGAATGGTATGACGGTCCATGCGACAAGCCAGTTCCTCCAATTTCCGAAAGAGGAAACTTCAAGGGCGGACAGGCTCAGACACCGGAAGAGTGGAGAGCTAGCTGGCAGAGAAAAGCTAAAGAACTCACAGGTTCCGGCTTCGCTATTGACTTCGTTCTTGATGATGCAAGAAAAGTTGTACACGGAAAAAAATAATTTAAGCTTAACGGCTTAGACCTTTTTTCAACCCCTGTCTGTAAGGCAGGGGTATATTCACGTAGAGACTCTACGTAAAATTTATTATAGGAGATGAGAAAATGGCAGATATTTCTATCCAGGAAATGTATGAACGCGGAAGAAAAGCTTTCGAGTGGATCGAGTTCAAGACTCAGGAAGAAGTTGATGAAATTGTAGCAATCGTTGGTTGGCAGTACATGCAGAAAGAGGTTGCTGAAGAAGGTTCAAAACTTGCTTACGAAGGCTCCGGAATGGGTGTTCAGAAGGACAAATACGGAAAGGCTGGAAAAGTAAGAGGTATTCTCTGGGACATGAAAGGTGCAAAGACTTGTGGTATCATCGCTGAAGACCACGTAAGAGGAATCACAACATGGGCAAAACCAATGGGTGTTGTTGCTAACGTATGTCCTTGTACAAACCCTTGTATCACAGCTGCTTTCATCGGTCTTACACTCCTTAAGACAAGAAACGCAATGATTTGTTCACCACACCCAAGAACAAAGCTTGCTACAGTTAACGCTATCCAGTGGGGTAGAAAAGCTCTCAAGGCTATCGGTGCTCCTGAAGACCTCTTCCAGTGTATCGAAGAACCTTCCAACGAAAAGACAGTTGAACTCATGTCAAAGTGTGACTTCGCTGTAGCTACAGGTGGAAAGGCTCTTATCAAAGTTGTACACATGGCTGGTACACCATCTGTAACAGTAGGTGCTGGTAACGTAAGAGCAATCATCGACCCATCAGCTGACCTCAAGAAGGCTGCTATGTGTGTTGCTGCTTCCAAGACATACGACAACGCTACATCATGTTCATCTGAAAACGCTGTATCTATCCATGTAAGCGTATACGACGAAATGATCAAATACCTCGAAGAAGAAGGTGGATACCTCCTCGGAGACGAAGACAGAGAAAAACTCAGAGCTGCTATGTGGCCTGATGGACATACACTCAACAGAGACATCGTTGCTAAGCCAGCTCAGACAATCGCTGACATCGCCGGAATCAAGATTCCTGAAGGAACAAGATTCATCATGGTTAAGGGTCAGAAGATCGGTCCGGAAGACATGTTCTCAAACGAAAAGCTTTCTCTCGTACTCACAGTATGGACATGGGAAGATTTCGAAACAGAAATTGCTACACTCAAGAAGAACCTTTACTTCTCAGGTGTTGGTCACTCATGTGCTCTCCACTCAACAAAGCCAGAACAGTGGTACAGACTTGCTGAATACATCCCTACAGGCCGTGTAAACATCAACATGCCTAACACAGTTGTAAACAGCGGTAGCTGGTTCGCAGGACAGGAATTCACAACAACAATCGGTTGTGGTACATGGACAGGAAACAGCCACTCTGACAACATCAACTTCAGACACTTCATCAACACAACAAGAATGGCAGTTCCAAGAGCTTGGTATGTTGCTTCTGACGACGAAGTTTTCGGAAAACACCTTGCTAAGGCTAAGAAACTCATCGGTGACGACAGAGTTGAAATGCCACACAAGCCAAAATATCTTGATTGATTTTAATCAATATTTTGAAGGCTCCTTTCGGGGAGCCTTTTTTTTACTCTATTCATAAGGAAAAAACATGATAAAAGCATTGATTTTTGATTTTGTGCAGACTTTGGGAGATGCTGCCAGCGGATATAAGGACGGAGAAAAGAATTCTCAGAACAAGCTGATTGAAAAGTTCGGTATTACAGATACAGAAAAATTTCTTGAGGATTACCGTGCAGTCAGAAAAAAGCATTTTCTTGCAGCCGATTTTTCACGCAAGAATCAGTGGCTTGAACTTCAGGAAATGTACGGCGTGGATGCCGGAGAGGATTTCCTCAATAATCTTGAAAATGAATACTGGGCATTTGTTATCAATGCCATGAAGCTTTTCCCTGAAGTTGAAGAAGTTCTTGTTTCCCTTGGAAAGAAGTATAAGCTTGGAATGATCTGTAATTCACAGGTAGACGGTGCATCAAGAGCACTCCAGAGCCCTGAATTCGGAAGAGCTCAGAAATTCTTTGATCACTGCATCCTGTCCGGAGAGAACGGAGTTCCTGCAAAGCCATCTCCGGTTCCTTTCAAGATGATGCTGGAAGCCCTCGATGTAAAGCCTGAAGAGGCAATTTTCATCGGTGATGATTACCGCGTGGATATCGAAGGAGCAGCAGGTGCAGGCATTTCTCAGGTATGGCTCAAGCACTATTCCGTAAAGAGAAACTGGCCTGAAAATACAATGAATGTCCCTGAAATCACAGATCTGAGACAGCTTGCAGACCTGGATATTCTTAAATAAAGTTCCTGGTTTTTGAGGCTCTTGACTGTAATTAAAGTAATATGTATCATAAAGTTCAGTTATGAACTTATACCATCTGAAAACATTTTACTTTACTGCAAAGTACAAGAGCCTTACCAAGGCCGCAGAGTATCTCTGCATTACTCAGCCTGCTGTTACCAAGCAGATCAAGCAGCTGCAAAGTCACTATAACCTTAAGTTTCTGGACATTATCGGAAAGAAAGTTATTCTTACGGATGCAGGCCTTAACCTGTTTACCATCGCCGAAAAGATCTTTGACATGGAGTCCCAGGCAGAGGAAGCCATCAAGGATTTCCAGGAGTACAATAAAGGCAAGATCAGTATTCTTGCTTCGGAAAGTTTCGGTTCATACCATATTCCGCACATTATCAAGCATTTCAGGAACACACGCCCTGAAATAAGCATTTCCATCCAGACTGCCACCAACAAGAATATAATAGAAAGCATTTCAGAGCTGAAAGAAGATATCGGCTTTATTTCCGCTCCTGTTCTCAATCCCAAGATCTCGGTACACGAGGTTCTGGAGGATGACATTGTACTGGTTGCAAATCCGGAGGACAGGTTTTCATCTACCGGGGAGCTTAATCCTGCCGACCTTGAAGGAAAGGATATAATTGTCCATGAGCAGGGATCTGTCATCAGGAAGGTTGTGGATGCCTATCTTAAAAGAAACCATGTGGGGGCAGGTGTCAAGTACGAAATCTCCAATAACGAAGCCATAAAGAAGCTTATCAGGAACAAGATGGGAGTATCCTTCCTGACCAAGAGCATAATCAACGAGGATCTTGAAAGGGGCACCCTGGCCGCGATTCCTGTTCCGGACCGTAATTTCAAGAGAAAATACTACATGATCTATCACAGTGAAAAGTATTTTTCAAAGCCTCTGGCCGATTTCCGGGATCTGATACTCAGATGGCCTGAAATTTATCCCACAATATTCGGTACACAGAAATGAGAATAGAACCGTTTCTCGATGAAATCCTGAAAGCAGGAGAATTTGCCTACAGCTCCCAGGAAAAGGTGGCCCGGGGAATAAAATCGGACGGGACAGTCATTACCGAAGTGGATCTGGAAATAAACAGAAGAATCAGCCTCTGTATCAAGGACCGGTATCCGGATGCCAATCTTATTACGGAAGAGGCGGTTGATGATTTTGATCCGAAAAAGGAATACACCTTTGTTCTGGATCCGCTGGACGGGACCGATGTCTACAGCCAGGGAATGCCGGGGTGGTGCATTGCACTGGGACTTCTCAGGAACCTTGAACCGGTGGCAGGAATAATCTACGCTCCTTCCTGGGGACCGAAAAACGGAAACCTGCTTTTTACCGATGTGGACGGGCCGGTTTATCATAACGGTACAGAGCTTCATTTCAGAAAAGAGGAAAAGGAATCCATGCATATCCTTATTCCTTCATCAATCCACAGGGATTATTCATATTCCGATTTTCCGGGAAAGATCAGAAATACCGGATCATCCATAGTTTCCCTTTCGGGACTTATTTTTCATGACAGTGTGAACGGTGTAATTATAAACCGTGGTTATATATGGGATATGGCAGCTTCGGATGCTGTCATAAGAAAATGCGGTTTTCTTCCGGAATACCTTTGCGGGGGAAAGATCGACTATTCCGAGCTTACAGACAGGAGCCGTCAGAATGATTATGTGGTTTGCGGGCTTCCGTCAGTGGTATCGGAAATAAGAAAAAACTTTAAAAGGAAAAGAAATGGCTGAATGTTGCCTTAAAAAGAAAGATTTACAGGAAGCCGGAGAAATTGTTGCCCTTATCGGCGGTACAAAGGACAGGATCATTCCGCTTCTGCAGGAAATCCAGAGAAGAAAAGGATATCTTCAGGAAGAGCTTGTCAATGATGTGGCCGAGGTTACAGGAATCAAGCCGGCAGAATTCTTCAGCGTAGGAACCTTCTATTCGCAGTTCAGATTTACACCATTGGGAAAGAACATCATAAAACTCTGCAAAGGAACAGCCTGTTTTGTTGCAGGTGCCGATTCCTTGATTGATGCAGCAGAAGGGTATCTGGGAATCAAGAACGGGGAAACAACTCCCGACGGAAAATTTACACTGGAAATTGTATCATGTCTGGGATGCTGCTCATTGGCACCTGTAGTCATGATAAATGACAAGGTTTACGGAAAAGTAACAAGATCCAGGCTTGTGGAGCTTATCAGGGAGTGCGGAGAATGAAAAGAGAAATAGCAGTAGGACTCGGTTCCTGCGGAATAGCATCCGGTGCCCAGGAAGTCTACGATTATCTGGAAAAGGCCCTCGACGGAACCGGAATCAGGCTCAAGAAAACATCCTGTATCGGTATCTGCTTTCAGGAGCCGATAGTTGAATACACAGAGGATGGAAACAGCACTGTTTTCGGAAATGTGGATGTCCCTTTTGCAGAAAAGCTTCTTCAGGGAATCCTCGGCGGGGAGCTTCCGGCCGAAAACAGGATTTTTGATGACAAGGGAACCCGTGATTTCGTGGGCCCTCAGGTCAAGGTGGCTCTCAGGAACTGCGGAAAGATAGATCCTGAAAATATCGATGAATACATTGCCTGCGGCGGTTATCAGGGGTACGAAAAAGCCCGGACCATGACAGGGGATGAAATTATAGATCTTCTGAAGGAATCGGGGCTTAAGGGAAGAGGCGGTGCAGGCTTTCTTACCGGACAGAAATGGTTCTTTCTGAAAAATGCCAAAGGGGACAAGAAATATCTGGTCTGCAATGCCGACGAGGGAGATCCGGGCGCTTTCATGGATAGGGCGATTCTGGAAGGAGATCCCCACAGCCTTATCGAGGGTATGCTTATCGGTTCCCTGGCCACAGGTGCGGACGAAGGGTATGTATACTGCCGTGCCGAATATCCTCTTGCGCTCAAGAGACTCAAGCTTGCTATTGAAGCGGCGGCATCAAAAGGCTTTCTCGGAAAGCATTTTACCCTTCATGTAAAGGAAGGGGCAGGGGCATTTGTCTGCGGTGAGGAAACCGCTCTCATTGCTTCCATAGAAGGAAAGCGGGGAATGCCTAACCTCAGGCCTCCGTTCCCTGCCGAATCGGGTGTTAAGGGAAAGCCTACAAATATCAATAATGTGGAAACCTATGCCAACGTACCTCATATCCTTTTTCACGGAGCAGAATCCTTTAACAGGTATTCCTGCGGAAACAGCTTCGGTACCAAGGTATTTGCCCTGGCCGGAAAGGTAAAGAGAGTGGGCTTGGTTGAAGTTCCCATGGGCCTCACCATCAGGCAGATTGTTGAGGAAATCGGCGGCGGCTCATCCACAGGTCTGCCTCTCAAGGCGGTACAGATGGGAGGTCCGGCCGGAGGCTGTATTCCCGAATCCCTCTTCGATACCCCAATAGATTATGCCTCCATCGGTGCCACAGGGGCTATCATGGGCTCCGGCGGTATG
>JAZNLX010000130.1:0-5934 GCA_045579325.1 Spirochaetia bacterium | reverse complement strand
GGCATAAAAGGTAATTATCTGTTTCAGATCCCTGGCCAGCTCCGGCGGACGGATTTCGTAGGAAATATCCCTGATCTGCTCCAGGGCATGAACAATTCGGTCCGTAAGGATCTGCTGCTTCTCTTCCCTTTTTTCATCATTGGGAGAATTAATCAGGTCCAGACACAGCATCTTGGAAAAAGTCATGTTCTGAATTACGGTATCGTGGATTTCGAGAGCCATGTTCTGTTTTTCGGTCTCCCTGTTCTTTATCAGGTCCGAAACCAGATTCTTGTACTCCTTTTCGGCCCGTACAAGCTTAAGCATCTTATGAACTGAAAAAACGGCAACCATGGTAAAAACAAATACTACCGCCACTACGAAATAGAAAAGACGCCACAGCTCCTCCAGTCTCTGCTGATAGAAAATATCCACACGCAGCATTCCCTGCCTCAGATTGTAGTCAAAGCTGTTTGTGGCATTGTTTATCCAATAAAGATTTGATTCAAAGCTTTTATAGCTGCTGTTGGAAGTGGCTAATCCGTACAGCCTGTTCTTTACGTCTTCCCATTGGGAAATAAGGGATTCCATATCCTCAGCCATATCCTCTTCTGCCAGGAGGGAAGAAAAGCTCCTGTCAAAAGAAAGCATATTTGATATTACCACCCTTCCCAGAGCCTGTTTTCTGTCTGCCGTAATGTAGCTGACTGCAGAATGCTTGGCAATCTGCCATTTATTGTAAAGAGAACTGAATTCGAGCCTGTGATTGATCTTTGTCTGCATGACCTCAAAGAAGGAAGCAGACATAAATCTAAGAAACAAGAAAAATATAAGGAAAAACAGCGCAAAAAGGATATAAATCTGCCTGTCCTTACAGAATCGCCTGAATGTCATCTGCGTTATTCTATTTCTTTTGTATCCTTTTCCTTTTCTTTCTGGCCAATCCGTACCATGATATTACCGATTTCTATGAAACGTTTTTTCTGAGCTCCGAGTGCATAGATAAAGCCGACGATGAAAAGAAGCAGGAGAGCAGCGATAACAACAGCGTTGATCCAATATCCATCCTTGAAGGAATATACGGAGTAAGCTGTTACAGCGATCATAAGAACAGGAATAAAAAGAAGTGCAAAGTAATCAAATACACCTGCAACTGTAATTTTTCCATCCTTGTAAACAAGTATTCCGTGAAGAAGAGAAAAGTAAGAACGTTTTTTCACACCGAAACCGGCTCTGGAAGGCTTGTCATAGAATCCAATGGCATTTTTAGCAAAAACATTGAATACAATATCAGATTTATATTTTTTATCTGCATTTTCCCTTTTCATCAGGAGATCGATTCTCTTGATATTGAAGGTATAAGGAAAGTCATAAACCTTGGTAAAGAAAGTAATACCTCTTGTGTAGTAAAATCTCTGCCATGTGGAGCGGAGAACTGCGTCGGAGAGGCCGCTTGCGGTCAGAATACCGACTACCAAAATAAAAAGTCCGATTCCCATTTTTCTTCCTTAATTAAAACTACTTAATAATGCCCCAAATCAAGGTATAAAGTCAACATGTCATTATCATATAAAAAGATTTGAGCCGGACTTTTCTGTCTCTCCGATATACTTTGCAACACCGCCGAACTCCACGCCGTCTATAAGCTCTTCAGGTACGATTCCCATTACATCCATGGACATGGTACATGCAATGAATTTGATACCGTTTTCCCGGGCCTGTCCGATAAGCTCACTCAGGGTCAGGATATTTTTCTTCTTCATCACACCCCGGAGCATGCTGCTTCCGATACCGCCCATATTAAGCTTGGAAAGGCTCAGCTTTCCGGCCCCTTTCGGAGTCATTATGTCAAACATGGTCTCCACAAAACCCTTTTTGACAGATACATCCCCTTTTTTCAGCACATTGAGTCCCCAGAAGGTGAAGAACATGGTTACATCCTTACCTGCGGCTCTGGCTCCGTTTGCAATAATGAACGCGGCAATGGCCTTATCAAGATCGTCGGAGAAAACGACTATGGTCTGTCCACGGGCTGCCGGAGCAGATGAAGCAGGCTCTTTTGTCTCCGGAGCAGTTCCCTTTTTTATCAGGGCAACTATCTTTTTCCCCTCACTGTCAAGCTTCAGCAATGTGTTGCCGGTACTTTTGCACCAGGCTCCGATATCAGCGGCAAATCCCTTATCTGTAACCAGTACGCGGAAAACAGTTCCGTCTTCGACTGATGCAAGGTTTTTTGCTACCTTCATGATAGGGCCGGGACACTGAAGACCTGTGGCATCAATTGTGACAGCATCAGATACTTCTATGGGACCGGCCTTTTCTTCGGCCTTACCTCCCTTTGGACTGCTGGGCTTTCTTGTAAGCTCACGGTAGAAATCGTTACCTCCCATGAAGGAGTAAACATTGTCAAATCCGTTCTGGAGAAGAATCCTTTGGGCACAGTAGCTTGTATAACCGGTACTGCAGGTCAGAACCACCTTTTTGTCTTTCGGGATTTCACCCATTCTGTTTCTGATTTCTGTAATAGGAATGTTTACCGCACCCTTTATGCTTCCCAGCTTAAAGGCAATTTCAGGACGGACATCCACGATGAAGGCATCCTCAAGATCCTCCATATAGGCCGGCTTCATCAGTCCCATGATAATGTTTTCAGCATTCATACCCATAATGTTTATAGGATCCTTTGCTGATGAATAAGGAGGGGCATAACAAAGCTCCGCATCTCTCATGTCGTATATTGTACCGTGATTCCTGATAATTGTGGCTATTACATCAATTCTTTTTTCAACACCGCTTTCACCTACTGCGGCAGCACCCAGGATATTTCCCTCCTTGTCAAAAAGAAGCTTGAAAAGAATCATGTCGGAATCAGGATAATATCCGGCATGGGATCTGGCATAGATATAGGATTTAAGATAAGAGATACCTTTCTGCCTGAGCTGCTTCTCGTTGTTTCCAGTTCCCGATACTGTCAGGTTAAAAACCTTGACCGCACTGCTTCCCTGGGTCTGCTTATAGACAGAATCAAGCCCTGCAATATTATCGGCAACAATTCTTCCCTGCCTGTTTGCAGGTCCGGCGAGAGGAATCAGCCCTGTATGGCCTGTTACAAAATCGATGATTTCAATATTATCTCCGGCTGCATAGATGCTGCTGTCAGAGGTACGGAGATGATCATCCACCACTATGCCTCTGTTGATATCGAGTCCAGCCTTTACCGCAAGCGCTGTTTCCGGCTTTACACCGATAGAAAGGATACAGATATCATAATCAATCTCTTTGCCCGAATTCAGCACCACCTTTCCATCCCTGAAGTTCTTAACTCCGTCGGAAAGGATGAAATTTATCCCTTTTTCCACTGAATGATTGTATGCAATAAGGGCAATTTCAGGATCCACCTGTGCAAGAATCTGGTTGTTAAGCTCTACCAGAGTGGTATTAATTCCAAGCTCCACAAGGTTTTCCGCAACCTCGATACCAATGAATCCGCCACCTACGATAACGGCATTTTTTGCATTGTTATCTTTTATGAAGCCCTTGATACGGTCTGCATCGTCAAGAGATCTGACTACAAAGGTTCTGCTTCTGTCCAGTCCCTCAAACGGAGGAACAATAGGAGCGGCACCGGTAGCCAATACCAGATAATCATATTCAAATTTTCTGTTGTCTGTTGTAAGGACAAATTTTTCGTCCCTGTTTATTTCTGCAATTTCTGTATTGAGTTCAACCTCGATATTAAACCAAGATCTGAATTTCTGAGGATCTGAAACCAGGATTTTTTCCCGTTCGTTGATTACTCCTGATATATAATAAGGAAGTCCGCAGTTAGCAATGGAAACCTCGGATGTTTTTTCGATAATTGTAATCTGAGCTTTTTCATCAAGTCTTCTGAGTCTTGCCGCACAACTGGCACCGGCTGCACCACCACCTATAATTATAACTTTCATATTTCCCTCTTTTTTTTAATATAAACGATAAATATGAAATCGGCAAGAATTAATTAAAGTAATCTATTCCGATAGGCTCTCCGATATACAGACCTTCACATATGTAATCAATCTTCTTGTTATCCACCAGGAACTGTACCTTGCGGACGGTAGGAAATTCCACTGCTGTGTAAACCACCTGCATAAGCTGGATTCTTGTCCCTTCCTTTCCAAAAGAATTAAACATAAATTCCTCGGAAAAATTGATGCTTGCAACACCGCCGTCTACAGTTATGCTCAGAATCCTTGTATTTTCGGGAATAAGAGACATGAGCCCATTGTTAAGCTCTCCGGCAGTGAGCCCTTCAAGAAGAGCATTCATTGATGCATTTAGAGGAGAACCGGAATAATATACCTTTCTTGTTGTCTTTGTAAGATCTATATTTCCTTCGTCATTAAGTACCACATAATACAGAACTGAATCCCGGACACTTTTTACTGAAGAGCTTTCACTCTTCTCTGTCTTACGGACCACTTTTGTCTCTGCGGCAGGCTTGTTATCATCCAGCCTGATTACGGTTTCCTTTTCGGGAGTCTTTGGGGCTGCAACCTGAGAATTGCTCTTTTTCTCACTCTTTTCCACCACCAGTTCCGTATTGCTTCGGCCATTAAAGAAATTCTTGTAAAAATCTGTTTCCGAAATAAGCTTCTTTATCGGTTTATGACCAATGAATATTATCAGGATTATAAAAAGTATAAGTGCAAGCCAGAAGGAAAATCCCAGTTCCCCTTTCTTTTTCTTGCGTCTTGTTGTTTTTCTGCTTTTGGATGCCGTTTTTTTTGCAGGTTTTCCCATATATTTTTTATCGGATTAAATCCTGTTTTGTTTAGTATTTTGTTGAGTAAAAAAAACCGGGCTCAGTCAAGCCCGGCTTTATGTAATGGAAGTTTAATTACGGATAACCGATCCAGTTCTTGATTACGAAATAGATTCCATAACAGAGTACACAGCTGATAAGCGGTGTTGTGATCCATCCGATGAAGATATTTACAAGAGGTCTGATACCGATCTTTTCTCTCTTTACAAGTCCGATACCCAGGGAACCACCTACAAGAGCCTGAGCTGAAGAAACCGGAATACCGATAACTGCATAAATCTGCATTACTACAGCCATGGCGATAACCGCGATTGTAGCTCCGTAAGGAGTAAGCTGAACAAGCTCCTTTCCTACTGTCTTCATTACCTTATCTGTAACAACCTTACTGTAGGTGATTACACCGAGACAGATACTGATTGCACCGATCCAGATAGCCTGATTCAGTGTAAGAAGTGTTCCGTAATATACACCGGTAACGTTTGCCAGGTTGTTTGCACCCAGTGAGTAGGAACCGTAACATCCGGAGATGATTACTACAGCCTTGAGGATTCTGTCGTATTTTTTATCAGAAAGCTTTGCCTTCTTAAGAATTGCTGAGAAAATAGGATAAAGAATCATGGAGATAACCGCACATCCCGCAGGTGTGAGAACCCATGAAGCCATGATTGCAGGCACTCTTGAAAGGTTTGCGTTACAGTTTACAAAACCGATACCGATAATGGCACCAAGCATAGCCTGTGAAGTGGAAGCCGGCAGATTGAACTTAACCATCAGCAATACTGTGGAAGCTGCAATAAATGCTGCTACGAAAGCTGACATTTCAGTCTGGGATGCGATGCTTTTCAAAGTGGAGAGCCCTTCTGCTCCCTGAAGTGCAGCACCGAGACAAAGGAAGATACAGAGCAGGATAATAACTGTCCTGTACTTGATCATATTGGTAACTACCGCTGTACCAAAAATATGGGATGGGTCATTGGCACCCAAGGACCAACCCATGTAAAGTCCGCTGAGAAGAAAGATAATACTCATTACATACCTCCTTCAGTCACCGACATGGAAAACCATGGGTTGACAAAATTTTCTCTTACTCTCATAAGAAATGATTATATCATTTTTATATAAAGAGTGTCCATAACCCTAATTAATTTTAT
>JAZNLX010000129.1:0-10564 GCA_045579325.1 Spirochaetia bacterium | reverse complement strand
CGTTCTTGACGGCAGGATAAATTTTTTTCTGGGAAATTATGCTGAGGCAGAAAGGAAACTGGAATATGTTCTTGAGAAAAATCCCTTGGATTTTGAGGGGGTCAGATGGCTATCCGCGGTGCTTATAAGAAAAAAGGAATTTGAAAAAGGGGAGGCACTTCTTGAAAGGAGCCTGGAAAAATACCCGGAGGAGCCTCGGCTGCTTCTGATGTATGCCTATATTGAAGGGCAGCTGGGTGAATACGGCAGGGCTGCTGAGGTCTATGGAAGGCTTTTTCTGTTTGAGGAGGAGCTGGCAACGGCGCATTTTGATTTTGCCCTGATCCTTGGAAAATCGGCCATGAGGGAGAGATACCGGGCAGAGCTTGAAAGGGCGGCTCTCCTTGCAGGAGAGAATCATGAGCTTTCGGCAGCCATCAGGAAGCTTTATGAGTAGGGCTTTTCTCATGTTGCTTTTTTTATGTTCCTCATCCCTGATTTTCGGAGCTGAAAGGATCTATACCTTGGAGGAGGCGGTGAGAAAAGGGCTTGAAAACAACCGGGAACTGGTGTTCCGGGAAAGGGAAGCTGAAATACAGATGAAAAAAACAGGGCTTGAATACCGGAAATTTTTCCCTGAACTGAGTTTCGGATTCGGAGTGTCGGACAATGTGCAATACGGCGGAACAGATTCCCATTCCAGACAGGTGAACATAGGAGTCAGTCAGCTTCTTTATGACCGGGGTGTTCTGGCTGCCGGAATAAAGCTGGGAAAAGAGGAGGCTGAACTGAATCGGCTGAGGCTCAGGGAGGAACGGGAAATATATATTTATTCCGTTACCGAGGCCTTCAGGGATGTGCTGGAAAGGAAAAAGGAGCTTGAAATCCTGTCTGCAGCCCACGGGCTGATTCTGGAACAGCTTGAAACCGGAAAGATGGAAAGGGAACTGGGAGAAATGACCGGAAACGAATATCTGGAGCTTGAGATGGCTGTTTCAGATATGGAAATAGGGATGAACAGGGGAGTCAGGAAGGTGAGGGATGCAGCGGAGGAGTTGAGGCTGATTATCGGTGTTGATGCTGAGGATATTGATGTGGCAGGGGAACTGAACAGCGGTTTTGAAGGGTTTCTGGGAGATGTGTGGGAAAAAGCACCGGCTTCAGGGACAGAATACGGGACCGAAATCAGGGAAAAGCTTTTTATCCTTAACAGGGCGGAATCGGAGCACAGGATTATGAAAAGGATGAATATTCCTGAGATATCGCTTGCTTGTGATTTTTTTATGAGGGGAAAAAGCTTTAAGGAGACAGAGAAAGGGTATTCCGTAACCTTGAGTTTTGATTTTGCCGGTTCCGTACTTCCCGGAAAAATAAATGGGGGGATAGGCCGAAGCGGCGGAAATCTCAGAAGCCGTGAGCTGTCGGGGGAAGGAACTCTTATGGGTAACGGAGAGAGCTTTTATTCGGGTGAATCGGGAAAAATCAAGGCGGAGCGGGCAAGATACGAATACGAAGAGTGCTGTTCCGAAACGGAAAGCAGAATAAGGCAGATGCAGGGCGAGATCAAGGTGCTTAAAGAAAATCTCAGGTTGATGAAAAGAAGGTCTGAGCTTGAAAAAAGGAAGCTGGAAATCGAAAAAATAAGACTTGAGCTGGGAGAAATAAAAAGAACCGATTATGTGGAGAGTCTGGTGGAAACAATCGGCAGCGAAACAGAGGTGATTCGCTGTATATCGGAGCTATATTCCGCCGAAAAGAATCTGGCTCTGATCCTGGGGCTGGAAACCGCTGCCGGATCGGGAAAATTACTTGTAAAAGGGGGCACGTTATGAAGACTTTGCTGCTGATTATGTTTCTTGTACTGGGTGCATGCAGTGAAAAAAAGGCAGAGACAGGTTCAGACGGAATCAGTATAGAGATTGCATATGCCGGCAGTGAGCAGGCAGCTCCTGAAATTTCATCCTTTGGCACAGTCATGTACAGGTCCAAGGCAGAGGTTTATCCCACAACAAGTACATATATCAGGAAAATATGTGCGGAGGAGGGAGATCTGGTTGAAAAGGATACAGTTCTGGCTGTGCTTGACGATTCGAAACTCAGAAACCGGCTGTCTCAGGCACTGTCTGATCTGGAGGCAAAACAGGCTGCGGTAAGACTGGCTTCCGCCAGGCTGGCAGACGGACGGAATAAGGCCAGGAGCGAGCTGAAGAATATCAGGGAGCTTGAAATCGTCTGTTATCAGAAAAAAAAGGATTATGAAAACATGCTCAGGATTTTTGATAACAAGCAGAAGCTTCATGATGCGGGCGGGCTTTCTTCCGAGGAGCTGCGGAACGTGAAGCACAATCTGGAGGCCTGTATGAACGATTTCCTTCAGGCTTCCGCAGCCTTTGAGGCAGCCGGAATAGGATGGGGTGATACAGATCTGACAGAAAACGGGATTGAGCCGGCTACAGATAAGACCGAGAGGGAAAATCAGCTTGTCAGGCTGAATACTTCGGTCCTTGAGGCAGAGCTTGATGTTGCAGAGGCTGAACTGGATGCAGCCGATGCGGAGGTGGAAAACATAAAGACATTTCTGGACGAAACCGTAATCAGAGCCCCTTTCCGTGGGATTGTGGGCAAAAGATATCTTGACCGGGGCGAAAGCGTTACCCCTGAAACCAGCCTGTTTACCGTCTTCGAGCTGGATACTGTTTATGTCCATACCGAAATAAATGCATCCCTGTCGGGGCATATCGGAAAAGGGCAGGAGGTAAAGCTTGTAATTCTGGGAGAAGAATACGTGGGAACCGTGGACGTAATGGCACCCTATGCAGATTCGGGAAGCGGAGGCAGGACAATGAAGATTGCTGTTGAGAACCGGGAAATGAAACTCTATCCCGGACTTTTTGCCGATGTTACCGTATTGACGGGAGCCTGTACCGAGAGGACCTTTGTTCCCCGGGAAGCTGTCAGGGACGGAAAGGTTTTTGTAATAAGGGATAACCGGGCCTTTGAGAGCAGGGTGAATGTTGATTTTATCAGCGGGGACAAGGCTTATGTTTCATCTGGCGCAGAACCGGGAACTGTTGTTGCGGTTTCAGGGCTGGATATTCTCAGGGACGGGTGTCCGGTCCGGGTTGCCGGGAAGGGGGATACATGAGAATTATCCTGTGCCTGATGCTTCTTTTGATAATCTCCTGTTCTTTTGAAGAACGGGATTATCCGGAAGAAAAAAAGGAAACTGCTGAAGAAAAAAGGAAGCTGTCTGTTCTCAGTTTTTCACCGGCTCCGGGAAGCAGCATATCGGGAACCGAACCGGTGGTTGCAGTTTTTTCCGGGATTGTCAGCGAAAAGGATTTTACCGAAAACTTTTCCATGGAACCTTCGGCTGAATTTACGGTCCGGTGGCGTGACGGAAACCGATCTGTTGAGATAATTCCGGATGATTGCTGGGAAAGGAGAACGGTACTGAAATTCCGTTTTTTTGATGAGGATTTTATACTTTACGGCAAGGGTGCTGCCCATCCTTCAGAAATAATCTATGCGGCGGTTGCCCTGAATGACGGAAAGGATTTTCCCGTTCTTTCCGAAAATCTTGATACCATGCGTCATGATGATGCTCTTCTGCTCCGTTTTTCCCATGTGGAAAGCAAGTCAGAAACGGAAAATGCCCTTGTATTTGACCCTGCTGTTGATTTCAGAAGTCTTTGGCACGGAGAAAAGACTCTGGTTCTGATTCTCGAAGCAGGATGGAAATGCGGTGAGAAGTACAGGGTCAGTCATGAGGGGAAAACCTTTGTCTTTTCTCCCGATATTCCGTTTCTGGAGCTTGATGAGATAAGAGGTGCGGCAGCAGACGGTTTTCCCGTTTCCGTATACGACAGAAGTACCCCTTTGTCGGTGGAAACAGACGGAACTTACACATTCGGCTTTATTTTCGGGTCTGAATTCAGGACCGCAGCAGAAAAGGAAAATGTATTTGAAAATATATCTCTTAAATCGGTTTTTCCCCCTGATGCCGGTAATCCTGCCGTAAACTCGGTACGCTGGATTACGGACCGGTCTCTCCAGATCGGATACAGAGGCTTTTCCCAAGGGGGAACCTGGTATGAAATGAGGCTGCAAGGGGGTGAAAACGGAATCTGCAATTCAGGGGGAAGCTTTTTAAAGGAGGATATAAGTCTTGTGCTTATAACGAAATAATGAAGCTTATTCCTGTTTTGTCTTTTTTTTTATTTTTTTCCTGCAATGTTTATGAGGAGTTCCAATCCATGAAAGCTCCTGAAATTGAGGCTGTCAATATCGTTGACCGGAAATATATTCAGGTTGTCTTTGCGGCGGAAATGGAAGAAAACTCCGTCGAAAGAGCCTTTGTACTAAAGAAGGGAAACACCGGGCTTTCCGGAAAGTTTTCCTGGGACGGGAGAAAAATGGTATTTTATCCGGACAGAGGGCTTGAGAAAAACCGCAGTTACGAAATCGTGATATCCACGGTTGCAGAGGACTGTATGGGGAATTCCCTGGGAGAGGATTTTATTTACAGCTTTTCCACGGTGGAAAAGGAAGTCCGGTTTTATGTGACTGAGGCGGTTTTCAGGGACGGAACTGCGAATTTTTCATTCAGCAGCCCAGTGGACAGGGTTTCTTTCTACAGCTCTTTTTCTGTTTTTCCTTTTGTTGAGGGAAGCTTTGTTTTCGGCGAGAATGATGAGCAGGTAAGTTTTATTCCGTACCGAGAGCTTCCGGCCGGAGACGTCTGGAATGTAACCCTGGATCTGAATCTGAGTGATATTTACGGAAATTTGCTTGAGGAAAATTTTGAATTCAGGTTTTCTTCTGCCAGGGAGGAAAAGGGGGTTCTGACCGAGCTTAAATCTGCTTCCGGAAATCCGCTGGAGCTTCTTGAAAAGGATGATGAACTGATTCTTGTATTTGACAGAAGAGTATCGGATGAAATTTTTGAAAAACCGCTGGAGCTGAAGCCCTATCTTACTTATTCATGTTCCTGGGACAGCAGCGGAACTGTCTGCCGTATCAGCTTTGACAAGGCTCCGGATTACGGCTCTGAAGTCACTGCTTATGCAGGCGGCCGGGAGTTCAGGCTTTGTTTCCATGGACGCAATTCCGTTTCCCCTTATGTAGGCACTCTTTGTTTCTATAAGAATTTTTCTGCAGGGAATCCTGTTGTCCTGAATTACGGGGACAGTGTTCTTTTTGAAAGCTCCGATTCAGCCTGTTTTGAATTTACTGTTGTTACGGCTCCCGGCAGCGTAATTGTTCCCGTGGATTTTCTCAAGGAACTTGATATGAGGATCTCTTCCGGTAATCTGGATGTGGAGATGAAAAGCATTGAATCGGATAACCCGGGAAAAGGAATTACCCGGATAAGGTTTTTCTGCAGAATCAAGGCGGGAACCCAATCCTCGGTACTGACTTTCAGCCTCTCGGATGCCCTGACTGATTCGCTGGGAAATAACATGAAAGGTGATTATGTCATGAGGATAAATTCGATTTGAGAAAACCTTTTTCCGTAATGCTTGCATTCTGTACCGCTTCTTTGCTGGGTATTGCATCCTTGCTGTGTCTCAGGGTTTCCTATTATCCCGAACTCAGGATTCCCCGTGTGTGCGTGGTTACCGAAGTTCCCGGGTTGTCAGGCGAGGATGTGGAAAAATTTGTTACAGTTCCTCTGGAAAATACCCTATCGTCAGTAAAAAACATAAAAAATATCTTTTCCGTATCTTCCCGGGGGGTCAGTGTCATCAGGCTCCGTTTTGCCTGGGGTGCCGATATGGAACTTATCGGGAGTGATATCAGAAACAAGCTGGATGCTGCATATCCTTATCTGCCTGAAATTGCATCAAGACCGGTGCCGGTTTTCAGTGAAGTGGCTGATTCAACAGCCATGATGCTTGCGGTTTTCCCCGAAGGGGGAAGGTCGGTTTCCGATATTTCCGACACAGTACGAAAGGAGCTGGGAAGCCGTTTTCTGGGGACTGAAGGGGTTGCACAGATCTTTTTTCGGGGGCTTCTGGAAAAGGAAATAGTTGCGGATGTCAGTTATCCCGGCCTTATGGCGGCAGAAGGAATCAATCTTGCAGATGTCTCCGAAGCAGTCGCCGAGAACGTTTTTTCCTGTCCGGTGGGTACCCTGGAAAATCACCGTTACAGCTTTGATATAAAGGGAAAAAGCGATATTGATTCCATGGAAAAACTGGGACAGATTCCCCTGAACCGGGAATGTACGCTCAGGCTTGGAGATATTGCGGAAATTACCCTTAGGGATAAGGAAAAAAGCTCTGTTTTCAAGGTGGACGGCAGAGAATGTCTGGGTGTGGAACTGATAAAGGGAGGTGAAAGGGGGCTTTACGGTACCTGCCGTGAAATCCGAAGATGTCTGGATGACGTATCTGAAATTTATAGGAATATTTTTTCGGTAAAGATAATCGAGGACCGTTCTGTCCCTTTGTCCGGTGCATTGCGGGAACTGGCAGTTTCCCTGCTGACCGGTGCATTGAGTGCAGCCGGGGTGATAATACTCCTTTCCGGCAACCGGAAGGCAGCATTTGTTGTAATCCTGTCGCTGCCGGTTTCTCTGCTGCCTGTATTTATTTTTATGCATTTCAAGGGAATAACTTTGAATATCATTTCTGTTTCAGCCCTGATAATCGGAGCCGGAATGGTTTTTGACAGCAGTATAGTGGTTGCCGGTAACCGGAAAGCAGCCTCTTCTGTCATAGGCTCGGTCCTTACCACAGTCCTGATTTTCATACCGGTTCTTCTGATACCCGGAATCATAGGGAGCGTTTTTGAGGAACTGGCTCTTACTGTCATTGTGTTCCTGGGAATATCCTGTGTTACAGCCCTGTTTTTCTCTGATACCTGCTTCAGGATCCTGAAAGTCGGAGAAGAAAACGGCCTGAGATGCAGGTGGATCGGTGAGGTTTACAGGCGGTATCTGGATTATGCATCTGAAAGGAAAAAACTTTGTGCCGTACTGTCAGTTGTTTTTCTTGTTCCTCTTTTCCTTTTTCCGGCGGTAAAAAAGGAACTGATTCCCCGGACAGCTGAAAGGGATCTTTATGCCGCAGTCTGTTTTCCCGGCAGCTTTTCCTTTGGTGAATATTGCAGGAAGGCAGAGGCGCTGGAGAAAGAACTGCTGGCAGCCGGTGCTTCGGTAACACTCTATGGGGGACGGGAGGAGGATATCCTGTCCGATGCCTTTGAATACGGAGCTCCGTACTGTTTTTCCTTCGGTATAAGAAATATATCGGAGGAACAGGCTCTGAGAATTTTTTCTGGGAAAGATTTTGAGTTCCGTCTCGGATCCGGGGAAGGCTTTCTGGAAAATCTTATGGGAAGCAGGGATGAAAAGCTGATGCTGGCGGCCGGCAGGGTAACTGAGGAATATCATATAAGCGTGTCGGAGCTTTCTCCTTATGAGGTTTTTATGAACATGGCGCTGGGGACTGAAGGGAAAAAGGGAGGAGAACTGGAAATTGACGGAGTTAAAACCGATATCCGGATCAGATACGGCCGGCAGTATGTGGATTCTGTTGAAAAAGTTGCTTCTCTTATGCTTAAAAACGGAGAAAAGCCGGTTTTTACAGCTCCCTATCTGAAAATCGGCAAGAAAAATACAAAGGATGTTTTTATCCGTAAAAACAGGAAATCTGTGTCAGGTACGGAAAACGAAGAGCCTTTTTCTGCCGGAGATCTGCAGGAAACCCTGCTGCTTTTTGCAGGCGCCCTGATTCTGGTATGGCTTGCTTTGGCTTTTCAGTTTGAGTCTCTGACCGACGGGTTGAAAATCCTGGCTTCTGTTCCCGTCGGAATCGGAGGAAGTTTTCTGTTTCTCCTGCTGAGCGGCAACTCCCTGAATATAGGTTCCCTGCTCGGTATCATGATCATGTCGGGGACTGCCGTAAATTCAGGTATCCTTATACTGGAAGACATGAAACGGGGACTTTCCCTTAAAGAAGCGGCATGCAGAAGGGCTGAAACTGCTGTTCTCACGGTGGTATCCACCCTGCTTGCCCTTCTTCCCGTGGCATTTACGGCCGGAAATCCGCTGATCGGTGCCTCCTCCGTTTCCCTTGCAGGAGGTCTTCTCTGGGGTACTCTGGCAATTTTTATTCTGATTCCGCTGTTTGCCGGAGAGGTCAAAAATGAATCTTAGCCCGTTCAGATGTCGGCTTGTTTACTCAGTATTAATAGGGATTTTTATCTGTACTGTATGCAGGACCGGTTCACTTGCTCTGGTGCCGGGGACGGAAAAAAAGGATATTTCCGTGGAATTCAGATACGAGGGGGCATTCGAAGAAGAGATTGAAGAGCTTGTTTCCATCCTGGAAGAAGCTTATTCAACAATAGACGGAATGAAAGAAATATTTTCCGTATCCAGGACCGGGCTTGGGCGTATTCTGGTCAGTTTTGACAGTGATACCGATCTTGACAGGGCATATGTCAGGATTTCGGATGAGACAGCCCGGTGTTTCGCCGATTTCCCGGAACGGGTTAACCGGCCCCTGATTACAAAGGGGGACAACAGCGATTATCCTGTTTTTGTGGCTGTGTGCGGGGATCCCGGCAAAGAAGAAGAAATCCGTAAATTGATTGAAGGGATTCCCGGAACTGCGGATGTTACAGTGGGAGGAACGGCTCGGAATGAGATTTCGGTGGAGATTGACTCCGGAAAACTTTTCAGTGCCGGCCTGTTGCCGTCCGATATCAGCCGCATTATCAACGAAGCGGTGCTTTCGGGGAGTATTTCTGTCCCTGACGGCAGCCGGCTGATCTTTTCTTCAGGATTGCACAGCCCGGAAGATTTCAGGGCTCTTCGGATTTTTTCCTCCGGTCTGAGGCTGGGAGATCTGGCGGAAGTTGTTTCCGAAGCCGGCAGAGAGAATGCTTTCGGACGGATAAACGGCAGAGAAGCCTCGGTGATACAGGTATCCGAAACCGGAGAGAGAAGCACTGTTTCCCTTTGCCGTGAACTGAGCCGTCTTGCTGAGGAAAACGGGTGTCGGGAAATCCGTAATGCAGGTAAAAAGATTGCCCGGGAGATGACTCTCTCTTTTTTGCTGCTTGCTGTCTGTATCCTCCTTGTTTTTTCTGCAGTACTGTACGGCTCCGGCCTGGAAACTGCTTTCCGGGTTCTTGCTGCTCTTGCATTCTGTCTTGCGGGAGGGCTGGCCACGGTTTCTGCTTTTGGCTTCAGAACCGATGTCACGGTGCCGGCAGCCCTGTGTGCCGCAGCCTTACTTTCTCTTACCCGGAGCAGGTTTCCGTTGCTGCTTTCTGCCGCTCTTCTCGTTTCTGTCCTATATGCGGGGGCTGCTGTCAGGTCTCTTGCAACCGGTGCCGCTGTTACCATGTTTTCGGTACTTCTGCTTTCTGCCCTTTGTCCCGGTCCGCCTCTTTCCCTCCCGGCTTCCCGCAGAATGAACATTCTGCTTCTGCTGGTTCCTCTCCAGCTTTTTCCGGTGCTGCGCCCGGAAAAGGAAGCGGGCTTTGATATGGTTTTCAGAAACGGTACCTCTTCGGAATATATCAGGGAAAAGGTTCTGGCGGCGGAAAAGCTGCTGCTGGCCGGGGAGAACTGCCGGGAGCTGGCTGTCTGGGGGAGCGAAAACCGGATAAGTTTCAGGCAGAAAGGGGGAAAGCCCGATGTTCCCGACAGTTCCCTGTTTCCGGGAATTCTTTTTTATTCACCCGAAAGATTCGGCAGCAAGGTATCCGAAGCGGTGCTGTACGGCAGCAGCATGGAAGCTCTTTACTCAAATGCCTCCTCCCTTGTTTCCCTGACAGCGGTATTTTTTCCTGATGCTGAGATCATACTGAATTACGGCAGCATGTCCGAAATGCCTCTTATCACTTTTTCCGTATCGGATTCGGTATCGGGGCTTTATCCTCTGGAACGATGTATGGTGACTTCCGGCCTGGTTTCCGGGCCTGTAACCGGAAAGCTTTTTCTTGCGGACGGAGAACACGATATCAGGTGCGGCTCCGTTCCTTGCCGTTATCCCGAAGAGGCAGCAATGAATCCCTGGATCGGAAAAAACAGTGTCATGGGGAGTGAGCTGTCATTTCCGGCCATTTATCACAGGGGGAGAAGCCGTTCCCTTTCCTTTTCCGTAAAAGGGGTAAAAAGTAAGGATCTTTCCCGTTTGGTGTCCGATTTTCCGTTTTCGGGGGATTGCCGGGGAGAAGTCATCAGACAATAAAAAGAAAGCACACCTTGAATAAGTCTTGATAAAAAAGTATATTATAGAAAAAGAAAATTAATTTATTGGCCTGAGGTCAATATTCGGAGGAATAATGAAAATTCTTGTTATCAACTGTGGTTCCAGTTCACTCAAGTATCAGCTCATTGATATGCAGGACGAAAGCATTATCTGCAAAGGTCTCTGCGAACGTATCGGTATCAACGGAAGTAAAATCACTCACCAGGTAGGAAAGCAGAAATGGGAGAAGGAAGTTCCATTCCCTACACATACAGAAGCTTTCATGGAAGTTGTAGACCAGATGACAGCCGGAGAAGGTGCCGTTATCAAGAGCAAAGA
The DNA here is from genome assembly GCA_045579325.1 of Spirochaetia bacterium. Classification (GTDB taxonomy): domain Bacteria; phylum Spirochaetota; class Spirochaetia; order CADAEX01; family CADAEX01; genus CADAEX01. Next base: position 35 of record JAZNLX010000129.1, on the reverse strand, counting down.
TGAAATCGATGCTATCGGACACAGAGTCGTTCAGG
>JAZNLX010000128.1:0-12478 GCA_045579325.1 Spirochaetia bacterium | reverse complement strand
TTCCATTTTTTACTCCTTTCCGAAATTAGGTATCATTGCTGTAAGAAATCTTAGCTCTTCGGTGAAATGAACATTCCTGACAGCTATATCTTTATCTCCCAGTATTGCGGGAGAGAAATTCAGTATTCCTTTTATGCCGGCTTCCTTCATCCTTTCCATGGTGGATTCCGCCGCCTGCACGGGAACGGTAATTATTCCCAGGTCTATCTCCATTTCCCTTATTCTATCTTTCATTTCGTAAGATGGGAAGAGGGGTACGGAAGATTTCATGGTTTCTATCTTATTTATATTGTTGTCGAAGCCTGCCACAATGACATACTGGCCCCCTTCGAGTACCGGATTCTTTATGAAAGAGGAACCCAGAAGGCCAATTCCGGCAACACATACCCTGATCGGTGCACCGAAACTGAACAGGCTTCCGATAAAGTCCGTAAGCTCTCCTCCGTTGTAGCCGTTTGTGGAGCTTTTCAGTTTGCCTGCCATGCTCAGATCCTTGCGGACTGTATGAGCCGGTACATTTATCAGTTTCCCGAGTGTGGAAGAAGAAAGAGTCTCGTTTCTGTCCATTCCCTGGAGTACCCTGTAAAGGAGGCACAGCCTGGAAATTGTCTGTGCAGATAAGGATTCCTTCAAAATTTCCTCACTTGTGAATTATTTCACAAGTAGTATAGAGAGCCGGAAGTTTTATGTCAATAATGTTTTTTTGTATTATTAACAAATTTTATATATTTATGTTATTATATAAGTATGAAAAAGTTATTGATTGCAGTTCTTGCTGTTGTTTTTATTGTTTCATCCTGTGCTACCGGAAAGGGAGCTGCGGTTCCTGAGAGTGCTTCCGATGCCGGTTCGGTGTCTCCTGTTCCGGCTTCTGCCGCCGATGAGAAAGAAGCTCCGGTCAACACACTGGTGCAGCTTACCCTGGCAGATAATCCCGGCAAGGTTATTGTAGCCCTTTCCGGCGAAGGGAACACCCGCCGTTTTACTTTCGACAATCCCGACAGCAGTACCGTAACTTTCAATACAGCATTTCTCGGCTTCATGCCGGACGACATAAAAGTCTTTTCCTGGGGCGGAATCTCAGATGTCCTTTTTGAGGTGGAGATTACTCCGGTCTTTTCCGAGGCATGTCCGCCCGTGAATCCGCTTCCTGCCGATTTAAGGGAAATCATCTTTTCCGGAACTGACGGATGGAGATACAGCGATTTTGAAATCTATACCTGGGAAAGCTTTCCTTCCATTCTGGTTTTCGATATTCTCAACTACGATATACAGAGCACCATGTTTAAGCGTCTTTCATACTTTGTGGAAAAGAAGGGCTTTACCGGGGAAATTCACAGCTTTGCCGATCTTACCGGAAAAGGGGACTGGAATGCCCATAACTATCTTTCCCGGGATCTTGCCTCATTCTTTACCTTGGCGGAAAGCAAGGGAATTCTCCTGACCTCCGGCGAGAGAAACCTCCGGGAGATTCTTCTGACAAACGGAATAATATCGAAAGGGAGAAACGGACGTTATACCGGAAACGGATACAGCGGCATAATCACGGTTTCCCAGGAATCCAGAACCTATCTGAGAAGCCTTCTGCTGAACCACGAAGGGTATCACGGTCTTTTTTATGCGGTGCCGGGGCTCAAGGAACTGGTTTACAGGGAGTGGGAAAAGCTTGTTCCGGAAGCCCGTGAGATATGGATTGATTATCTCCGAACCTCCGTCAACTGGAACTACGATTACGAGAATCAGTATCTTCTGAAGAACGAACTGCTGGGATATCTTATGCAGCAGCAGGATTTCAGCCGCTATTTCGACGGTATGATGCTGCCCCGCATCCTTAAGCAATGTCCTGAAAAGGCCGATTACTATGTTTCAAAGCAGGATAGTATCCGGGAAAGCCTTGTGACCATGGCCGGAGTCATAGATGAATTTCTGGGGACAGGCTATAACCTGGAGGCCGGAAACCTTTCCTATCTCCGTGAGCTGAAGTAGGAGCAGAATTCCGAAAGTATACACGCCTCGCATTGTGGCTTTCTGGCATGGCAGCACTTTCTGCCGTGAAGGTTTGCGGTCATGGAGAATCTGTACTGGAATTTCTGCGGCAGGATTTTTCTTATGTCTACCTCGATTTTGTCCGGATCCGTATTCTTTGTAAGCCCCAGCCTGTAGGTTACCCGCTTGAAATGGGTATCCACTATCACCGCCGGTCTGTCAAATACCGTACCTACCACCACGTTTGCGGTTTTTCTTCCCACTCCGGGCAGTTTTATCAGTTCTTCTATGGTGTCGGGAACCCGGCTGTCATATTTTTCCGTAAGTGCTGATGCGGCAGCTTTGATATTTTTTGCTTTTGAATGAAAAAAACCCGTGGCTCTGATAAGCTCTTCGATTTCTGCGATTTCTCCTGCTGCCAACGCTTCAGGGGAAGGAAAACGGCTGAAAAGGGCCGGTGCAACCCTCATTACCTGCTCGTCAGTGGTCTGTGCGCTGAGAATAACACATATCAGAAGCTCAAAATTATTGTTGAATCTGAGGAACTGAATCTCCTCCGGATAGTGGTTATCCAGGGTTTCATGGATAATTCTGCATTTTTTTTTAAGTTCCATGAAAATAAAATAGCATTTACATCTTGACCGTGTAAAGAGAAATCTTTATACTTGAGATTGTTACGGAATGTGGCCCAGTGGCTAGGGCACCTGCTTTGGGAGCAGGGTATCGTGAGTTCGAGTCTCACCATTCCGACTATCCCGCTTTATGCGGGATTTTTTTTGCCTTTCCGTCAGCCGGCTCTCTTTCTGAGAATCCAGCACTTGTGGATATTCTTGTTTCTCTCGAAATCAAACGGAATCGATTCCCGTGTTATATCCTTGATGTCAAATACCGATTCCAGCTCCTCATCCAGCTTGAATTTCCTGTAGTTTGTGGAGAATACTATAGTTCCGTCCCGGTTCAGAAGCTTTTCTGCCAGCAGGAGAAGAATCCTGTGGTCCCGCTGTACGTCGAAGATATCCTCTCTGCTTTTGGAATTGGAGAATGTCGGCGGATCGATAAAGATGAAGTCGTAGCTATCCTTTGATTTCCTGAGGAATTCGATGCAGTCCTCCCTGACAAAGCTGTGTCTGTCCGGATTTATGCCGTTGATAAGGAAATTTTTCCGTCCCCATTCCAGATAGGTGGATGAAGTGTCCACACTGGTGGTTTTTGTTGCCCCGCCGGCAGCCGCGTGTACGGAAGCGGTGCATGTGTAGGAAAAGAGATTCAGCATGTTTTTTCCGCTGCAGCTTTCACCTATGAGCTTTCTTACAAGCCTGTGGTCCAGGAAAATTCCGGTATCCAGATAATCGTTGAAATTTACCTTGAACCGGAGGCCGTATTCCATGACTGTATGGAATGTACCTGTTTCCCCTTCCTTGGTGTACTGTGCCGAGCCCTTCTGCTTTTCCCTGCGCCGGATAAATATCTCATGCTCCGGAAAATGCTCCCTGAGAACCCTTTCCATTTCCTTGACTCTCCGTCTGGTTTTCTGGGGATCGATATAGGCCGGTGCAGCATATTCCTGGAGATAGATCCATTTGTTTTCGTATATGTCGATGGCTGCCGAGTAGTCGGGAAGATCAGCATCGTAGAGTCTGTAACAGCTTATGCCGGTCCGTCTGGCCTGCTTGCCGGTCAGCCTGAGGTTTTTTGTAATCCTGTTGGAGAACATCTGAGCGCTCTGGGAAAGCTCATGGGTGTGCTCCTCTCTGTAGGTGGAGTTGATGGAAAATACTGCGGAAATACATTCGATGGGGCCGTTGTAGAGCTTGTTGACCCTGGAGGCCTTGAGCCCTGTCTTTCTGGCCAGCTCCTCGTCTCCGGTGATGAATATTCCTTTCCATCCTTCGAATCTTTCCTTGAATATGGCTCCCATATCAGCATAGAGCTTAAGTACATCATCCCATGCTCCCAATCTTTCTCCGTACGGTGGGTTCACGCCGATAAGTCCCGGCTTGCTTCCGGCCCCTTCGGGAACTCCCAGTTTGTGGATATCCTTCTTGGCAATGACAATCCTGTCCATAAGCTCCGGATAGTAAGAAAAAGCTTTGGATATATTCTTTCTGGCTGCCTGTACCGCATCGGTGTTGCAGTCGTATCCGAAAAGGGGAGGTACCCTGTCTATGTTTTCGCTGATAATATCTTCCGCTTCTCTTCTGAGATTTTCCCAGAGATTCCTGTCAAACTTTTTCCAGTATTTGAAACAGAAGTAGCTTCTGTCCAGGGCCGGAGGAATCTTTGCCGCCATCATGGCAGCTTCTATTACCAGAGTTCCCGAGCCGCACATAGGGTCTATGAAGCTTCCCCCTTCGGCACAAACTCCTTCCCAGCCTCCTCTGTAGAGAAGTGCGGCCGCCGCATTTTCCTTAAGCGGCGCTTCCACGTGGGCAATCCTGTAGCCTCTCCGGTGGAGGGAGTTTCCGGTCATGTCCAGGCTTACTGTTGCATGGTTTCTTTCTATATAAAGATTTATTCTGATATCCGGAGAATCGGTTTCCACAAAAGGGCGTCTTCCTGTGCTTTTTCTGAAGCTGTCTGCTATAGCATCCTTGAGCACCAGTGATGTGTAGGATGTGTTTCTGAAGCTTCCTGTGGAAAGGACAGAATCTATGGCAAAGGTCCTGCTTACGTCGAATACGGAATTCCAGTTGAATTCCACAGCCTTCCTGTAGATGTCATCTTCCCTGTATACATCTGCCTCGAAAAGGTTGAGAAGCACCTTGGATGCCACTCTGGACCAGAGGCAGACCTTAAGGCCGTCCTTCTGGGTTCCGCTGAAGGATACGTTTCCCTTGCCGAGTCTGTAGTTTGTGATTCCCAGGGTTTCCAGTTCCCTGGCTACCAGGCTTTCGTAGCCGTTTGCCGATGTTACGGTAAATCTGAATAAATCCATGCTTTACGATAACTTTTTTTTTCAACAGTAACAAGTGCAGGTTGTATTTTGCCTATATTTATTTTATGCTTGAAACATGGAAAAGAAGAAGCCTCTCATTCTGGCTCCCGCAGGAGATTACGACTGTGCCAGGGCAGCTGTGCTGGCCGGAGCCGATGCAATATATATGGGACTCAAGAAGTTCAATGCTCGCGAAAGGGCCTCCAATCTGGATATCGGCCAGCTGAAGGATATTATATCTATAGCCCACAGCCGGGGAGCCCGGGTCTTTGTGACCATGAACACGCTCCTGACCGATTCCGAGCTTTACGAAGCGTTCGGTTATGCGGCGGAAATATACCGGGCCGGTGCCGATGCACTGATTGTCCAGGATCCGGGGCTTGCATATATCCTGAGCCGTTTTCTGCCAGAGCTGGAACTCCATGCCTCCACCCAGATGACCACCAACAATTCCCTTCAGCTGGATTTTCTCAAAAAGCTTGGAATAAGCAACGTCAATTTTGCCAGGGAGCTCTCTGCGGAGGAGCTTGCGGAAATTACTTCCCGTACCCACGCCCTCGGAATGACAGCCGAAATATTTGTCCACGGAGCATACTGCATTTCCTGTTCGGGAATCTGCTACATGAGTTCCTTTATTTCATCTCAGGCCGGAAACCGGGGAAAGTGTCTGCAGCCGTGCCGGCGCCGTTACAGCCTGACCCCCGACGGAGAGAAAAGCTATTTTCTCAGCCTGAAGGACAACAACGCTCTGGAAAACCTGGAAAGAATCCTGGAAACCGGGGCCGACTCCCTTAAAATCGAGGGACGCATAAAGAACTATAACTATGTATATACAACAGTTTCCGCATGGCGCGAAAAGCTTGACAGCTGCTTCGGGGAAGATGAAAGGACCCGGCCTGCGGCAGATGTAAGCAAAGTGTTTAACAGAGGCTTCAGTACAGGATATTTCGACGGGGATATTTCTCCCGACATGTTTGTGGAATCTCCTCTGGATCAGTCCATGGTCAGGGTGGGGCAGGTGCTCTCCTATTCGGCCGACAGGAAGGAGCTTGCCGTGGATTGTGTCGGAGAAATTTCAGAAGGAAGCAGAATCAGTATTTATACACCCGAAAATTCCTTTATATGCAGTGCCGTGGTAAAAAAATCCCTGACCAGCTCACGATTCAGGATAGAAATAGAAAATCTCCTTTACGGAAAGATACTTAAAGGGCAGGTTGTCACGCTGCTTCCGGATCAGGAGCGGATGGGGCAGGTAAAAGAGCTGGTGGATGAGCTTCAGCCGACAGCCCTGACATACGATGCGGCAGTAAAGGCAGAGCCGGGAAAACCTCTGGAAGCCTGCTTTTCCTCTGCCGGACGTTCCGTTACCGTGTACAGCAGTTCCGTACCCGAAAAAGCTGTGAACAGAGGGCTTTCTGCCGAAAGCATCAGAACTCAGTTCGAGAAAAGCGGCGATTCCCGGTTCTGTCTGGGCAATCTGACTGCGGAGGGGCTTGAATCAGGTATTTTCCTTCCGGTAAAGGAGCTTAACAGCATGAGAAGGGAAGCCCTCGAAAAGCTCTCCGCCGGCAATGCCGTGAATCCTGTGTGCGAACCGGAGCATATCTCCTTTGAAGTGCGGAGGAGCAAAAAGATTGCCGTGCTTGTCTCTTCTTCCGAGGACAGGACCCTTTTTGAAAACTGTGCCGACATGATATTTGCCGAAGGGGAAAACTGGTTTCCGCCGTTTATTCCCGACAGCGAAATTCCGGACTGTATCAGAGCTCTTGAAAAGAGGCCCGACTGGATTGTAAGCGATAACGTGGGTATCGGACTCCGGGCGGCAGAAATGGGAATCAGGTGGATTGCGGGCCCTATGCTCAACAGCACCAACAGCTATGCCGTCAAAGCCTATGCCGAATGTGCAAAGGCCTCCGGCGCTTTCCTGTCCCAGGAGCTTAACAGCAGTCAGCTGGGGGAAATATCTGCACCGGCGGATTTTCTTCTGTTTATCCAGGCTTTCGGTCCGGTAACCATGATGACCACCAGGCAGTGTCTTATTGCTTCGGCCGGCAGGTGCAGGAGCGGCAGGAACAGGTTCTCTGAAAAATGTGCCGGTTGCAGCGCCTCCGAGCGGTTCTACGACGAAAAAAACATCCCTTTTCACGTGGTCAAGACACCGGGGCAGGTAAACAGGGTCTTCAACGACAGCATACTCTTTCTTCCGGAAGTGTGCCGCGAGGTCAATGCCGACTATATTCTGCTTGATTTCAGGAAGCTTCCTTTTATGGATTACACCGACAGGGAAAAGAAGGAAATCTTCAATTATTTCTCGACCCTGATCAGGACAGGAAAAAACGACAGGGAAAAGAGCGATGCCGTCAGGCGTATTGCAGGCTCCGTAACCAGGGGCAATTTCCGCAGAGGCTTCTGAAAAAGGGTGTAATTGACTTCTGAGGATAAAGCTGATAGAATAAAAGAATGCAGAAGGTTATTTTTCCCGGATCTTTTGACCCGGTTACAAACGGACATCTTAATGTAATTGACCGTGCAGCCAAGATTTTCGACAAGATTGAAGTTGTAATTTCAGTCAACCACCAGAAGAAATATCTTTTTTCTGTGGAAGAGCGCTATGAAATGCTGGAAGCCCTGACTGCACATTACGGCAATGTCCATATTTCGGTATGGGATAAGCTTATCGTTGACTTTGCGGAAAAGATCGGAACCTACCTTTTTATCAGGGGAGTCCGTTCCAATAATGATTTTGCTTATGAATTCGAGCTTTCGCTTATGAACAGAGGCCTTAATCACAAAATTGACACGCTGTTCATTCCGACCGACACCGAGTATTCTTTGCTCAGGTCCTCGGCTATCAAGGAGCTTGCCTATTTCGGCGGAGATATATCCAAGATGGTTCCCCCTATCGTGGAAAAAGCTCTGAAGGCAAAAATGGCAAGGGGTTCTTGACATATTGCCCCGTATTCGGTAAATTTATTTATTGCATAATCAGTATTATGGAATATTCTTTAGTTAATATATTTTTTAAGAGGTAAATAAAATGGCAGTACCTAAAAGAAAGCCTTCAAAAGCAAGAAGCAGAAGAAGAGAAGCTATAAACATGAGAATGGAAAGCCCTGCTCTTACAGAATGCTCAACATGCGGAAACAAGGTAGCACGTCACCAGGTTTGTCCTAAGTGCGGATTCTACAAAGGCAAACAGTATCTCGATCTCGAAGACATGGCTTGATTCGGAGGCTGAAACATGGATGAAGTATTTGAAAAAGTAAAGGCAATTATTGCTGAAAAGCTTGATATTGATGAAGACAGAGTAACTCTCGAAGCTTCTTTCCGCCAGGATCTCGGAGCAGACAGCCTTGATACATACGAACTTATCTATGCACTCGAGGAAGAGCTCGGAATTCAGATTCCGGACGAAAAAGCAAATGAATTCGAAACTGTCGGAAACGCAGTAAGCTTTATCAAATCGGTGGTAAAATAAACGATTTTCACATTTAACTCGCAGAAAAAAATTTCAATCAAAGCTCCCCGCATCGATGCAAAGAGAAGAAGGGAGCTTATGTTATTCCAACGCCAGGTCGGTCTTGAATTCTATGATTCCGATCTGCTTAATCTTGCCTTCTGCCACAGATCCTATGTGAACGAAAGCAACGAGGACATAGAGAATAACGAAAAACTCGAATTTCTGGGTGACTCCGTTCTGGGACTTATCACCAGTGAGTATCTTTTTTCCAATTTTCCTGACAAGGCAGAGGGAGAGCTTGCCCGTATAAAATCTTTTGTTGTAAGCGAAAATACCCTCAGCAAGATAGCCAAGGTAATCAAAATCGATAACTTTATCCTTATTGGAAAAGGGGAAGAATATTCCGGCGGAAGAGCAAAGAAAGCCATTCTGGCCGACTGTATGGAAGCCATGCTCGGTGCCTACTATCTGGATTCAGGTCTCAAGAATGTCAGGGATTTCATGCTGGGATACCTTATTCCCGAAATCACATGCGTTATTGAGAACAAGCATGAAAAGGATTACAAGACCCTGCTTCAGGAATATGTCCAGAAAAATTTCAAGACCTGCCCAAAATACAAGATGATCAAGAAGATCGGACCCGACCACGACAAGACATTCCTTGTGGAAGTCCGCATCAAGGATTCTGTTTTCGGTCCCGGAGAAGGCAAGAACAAGAAGTCTGCCGAGCAGAATGCAGCCAGCATTGCCTATAATGAGTACATGAAAGCCGAAGGGGAATCTGAGGAGAACATAACTCCCCAGGAGCCTGAAACTCCTGAAGAGAATTAAAATTATTTGTTGTTGGATGGCATACGCCGTTCCAGCTTGACCATCTGTTCCGCAACCTTTTTAATCTCGTCGCGAAGAATAAAGATACAGTCTGTCTTAAGGGCTTTTCCTGTTACGATATCCTCTGCCAGTGAGCGGCATGTAGGAGCTCCGCAGGAGCCGCAGTCCAGACCCGGAAGAGATTCGCATATTTCCTCGATTTCGTCCATCATCTTGATGGCTACGGAAAGATCTTCCGAAAGCTTGAGGATAGGGCGGGAATAGATTTCCTTGGTCCATGAGATATCAAAGTTTTCAGGGAGAGAGGATGTGGCCTCGTTGCCGCAGGTTTCCACAATGTTCTTCATTCTGGATTTAGCCACGTACGGATTCTCTGCAGTCAGTGTTCCACCCACGCAGCCTCCCGGACAGGCCATTGCCTCTATAAAGTCCACATTTGAGAAGTCCTCGTTTTCAATCTGTTCGAGAACCTTGATTACATTTGCGATTCCGTCCACCGCAATACTTTTCTGAGGTCCGATGGCTTCGCTTTCACCGTCGTTGTGTCCCCACTTTATACCCATTCCGGATGCCTTTGAAAGGTGCTCCGGTTCCTTGATTGTTTTTATAAGTTTTCTGATTGCCGGATAGATATCCTTCTGTGCAATGACTCCGTCTACGGCCGACTGTTCGTCTCCAAGAGGGGATCGTACACTGGTTATCTTTGCAGGACAAGGAGATATAAAAAATACTCCGATATTTTTCTTGTCCGGATAAAGCTGTTTCTTTACGATTCTTGCAGCAATTTCCATAGGGGTCTGGAGTTTGATTACATGCTCGATAAGGCTTGGAAAACGTACCTGGATAAGTCTTACCACCGCCGGGCATGATGAAGATATAAGCGGCCTTGGATAATTTCCTTTCTCAATAAGTTCTGCTGTTGCAAGGGATGCAATTTCAGCGGCACTGGCTACCTCGTATATGTCGTCAAACCCGAAAGCCCTGAGGGCGGTAAGGATGGTATCCACAGGAACATCCTTAAACTGACCGTAGAAGCTTGGGGCCGGAATAGCCACCTTGAAATCATATTTTTTGATTATGTCCAACGGATCGCTTACTGCTTTCTTTGCATGTGAAGGACATTTTCTGATGCATTCTCCGCAATCAATACATTTCGGAGAAAGAATAATGGCCTTGCCGTCTCTTACCCTGATTGCTTCGGTAGGACATTCCGAAATGCAGTTGGTACAGCCTTTGCACAGATCTTTTTCCAATGTTACTGAATGAAAATATTCTTCTGCCATAAACAAACACCTAGTCTTTTTTTATTTTTACACAGATTTTAACTGTTGTTCCCTCTCCGGGTTTCGATTCAATATCGAGCGAATCTGAATTCTTCTTGATGTTCGGAAGTCCCATACCGGCCCCGAAGCCCATTTCCCTGATTGCATCGGTGGCTGTTGAATAACCCTCCTGCATGGCCAGAGACAGGTCCGCAATACCGGGACCGTGGTCCTCCAGGACACATACAATCTCGTTGGGATCTACATCGATTGTTATATCTCCGCCTCCGCCGTGGATTACCATATTGATTTCCGCTTCGTAAAGTGCAATGACAGTCTTCTTGATAATGGCATTATCAACACCTATCTGCTGAAGCTTTTTCTTGAGTGTGGTGGATCCGATTCCTGCCAGATCCATGTCCCCGTCCGGAACAGAAAATTTAAGCTGCATAAACCTCTACCATTTGTAATTTAAAACAGGCGGATAAGCATGTGCTACTGTTGAAGAGAGAAGCATGCCTCCGACTGCTCCGGCTGCATTCTGCAGTACATTCATTGGAATTTCCACTGCTGCTGAAGCGGCGCCTACCATAAGGCTGCCTGCAAGGAAATACCCACCTGCCATTATAACAGTTCCTGCCAGGAATGCAAGGAATCTTGAAGAAAATAGAGAAATTGTACTGTTTTTATAGAAAGCACGTACAATATATCCGACTGCAAGACCCTGAAGTCCGTGAATAAGGAAAGAGAAAGGGGCCCACTGGGAATAGCCGCTGATGATGTCTGCCATTGCTGTTCCGAGACCTCCCGCAATGAAGGCTGTAACAGGTCCGAAGGTTATGGCGCTGAAAAAGATTGCCATGTCACCAAGGTTAAGATATCCTTTTGTAGGACCTACAGGAATTCTGACTACCATGGTCATAATCACTACAAGAGCTGTAAGAATTGCAGCAGATGCAATCCTGAAAGATAGCGATCTTGTTTTTAATTCTTTCTTCATTCTCATCCTCTTTTATTTATAAAAATAATATTACAATAATAATAAATATTATTGAAGAAAAAAACAATAGTATCTGTAAGACAGGAGTAATTCTGAAAACAATTTTCCTGAGGCTTGTGGGTCTGGACGAGTTGCCCAGTCCTCTGGTTTCAAGAGCCATGGCCAGTACAGGTATGCTTTTAACCGCCTGGATAAGGACTGCGGTCAGAACCGGCATCATGTTTTTTATCCTGGCCGGAAGGTTCCATCTGCCTGGTTCGGGGGTGCTGTCTGTTTTTCTGAGCCGGTGGGCAGCCTCTGCGTTGTTGTATGCCCTGAGCAGGAACGGAATGTATCTGGAGGCTATGGATATGATAAGGGCGAACCTGTAAGGAACCCTGAAAAATCTCAGTGTAAGGATAAAATCATCTGCTGTGGTGGTGCTGAAGTAGAGAAAGTATATCAGTGTAAGTCCGGTGAACCTGAAAATAATTTTTACGGTTTCGGGAATTCCCATGAAGAAAGGGGACATGATTGCAGTCAGAATCAGTATGGGATAAATAAGCCTGAGGGCGTTCAGCAGCTGTTTTCCTCCGCAGGTACGGAGTGTGATGAGTGCCGAAGCGGCGGCAAGCGTACCGTAGGCCGCCGGAGAAGCGGGGCAGAAGAAAGAGGCTGTAATCAGGATAAGCATTACAAGCTTGATCCTGGGATCGGCTCTGAAAAGAAAAGCTTCTCTGTTCATAGACCCAGCTCCGGAGGTATTTCGGCAAAGTGTCCGTTTTTCATGAAGTATATGTTGTGGCAGAATATTTCCGCAAGTTTAAGGTCGTGGGTTATGACAAGTATTGCCGGAGCCGGGGAAATGCTTCCGAAGGCCTCCAGTAATCTCTTGAATTCCCTGAAGGATATTCCCGAGTCAGCTTCGTCAATTATCACCGTTTCCTTGTCCAGAAGCCAGTAGATTGCAGCCTGGAGTTTCTTTCTTTCCCCGTAGCTCAGCAGGGAAGGGGGCGCGTCAGGGT
>JAZNLX010000127.1:0-3106 GCA_045579325.1 Spirochaetia bacterium | reverse complement strand
CACCGAACAGGTATTGATGATTACCAGGTCTGCATCCTCATCCCGGGTACTTGGTTCCCAGCCCCTTTTCTTAAGTATTATTTCCAGGGAATCAGATTCTGCCTTGTTCATCTGACACCCGTATGTTTCAAGCCAATATTTATTCATCTGTATTCTCTTTCATGAATTTTCTAATAAGTTCCCAGTCATTGTCAATAGGGACAACAATCCATGCCCCCTTGTCAAAATCCTCATCCACCTCCGATGCGGTAAGTCCGCCAAGAAGAAGATTGGAATATGTTGCATAAAGTACATTTCCCGTCCCCAGGGAAATGTTCCTTATCTTTTCGGCTTCGGCAAAGCTGCGATAAAGAGTGTAGGCCTCCCTGAAGGATATATCGGTTTCGGCGTACCTGAAGCCCAGCCGTATTATGCTGCCTGTCTTTCCTATGTCCGAAATTCCCAGCCCCGAAATCTTTTCCTTTACAGCCATAAGTATTTTCTGCTGTCGGTAATCCCTGGAAAAAACAGGTGTAAAATGTCTGGCGCGGGCTATTCTGAGGGCTTCCGTACCGTTTAAATGATGGACTCCGGCAGGATAATCCAGAGTGGACCAGCTTCCGTCCCTGTTCCTGATACGGTAGGTGGGATCTGAAAGGGGTTCCTCCAGCTCCACATCTATGCCGCCCAATATGTCGATCAGCTCTGCAAAAGCATACATATCCACCATGACATATCTGTCCACCTGCAGCCCGGTTATATCGGAAACGGAATCGGCCAGCACTCCCGTACCGTAATCCCTGTATATTCCGTTAAGCTTGCGGTTCTTGTAGAAAAGATCCCTCGGAATACTGGTCATGGTTATGGATTTCTTTTCGGCATCAAGAGATACAAGTATAATAGCATCTGTGTTACCCTGATGTGTGCCGCAGACAAGAATATTGAAAAGATTATCTGAATTCAGTTTTTTTTTACCGGAGATACTATAACATCGTCTCTGTCAAAGACATGTATGCGGTCTGTTTTCCTGTTGAAGGAAATCATCCCCACCTTTTCACCGGTGCTGTCCGAGATGATGTAATCTATGCTTTCGTCCGATTCCGCAGGGATTTCCGAAACTGTACAACCCCTTTTTTCGATAAAGCTTCTGAAAGTGGGTGATTTTACAAGACGGGCAAATCTGTCAGCTTCGGAATCCCCCTTTTCCGGCATGGAATCGGTTTTTCCGTATTCGCCCAGAAGTGCATCCAGTGCACTGTAATAATTTCCGGGCTCCGGAAGCCCGGTATCTGAATCTGTTCCTTCAAGCCCCAGATATTTTCTGGTTGCAGAAAGATCACTGCCCATGTTCTCCATTTCCAGCTCAAGCTGATTCAGGCTTCCGGCTGTTTCCTTCATTCCGGCATGAAGTCCGGTAAGAGCCCGGTAAGTGAGGAAATTATAAACTCCCAGACTTACCGCAAAGAACAGGGCAGCAGCAATTATGAGTCCGTTACGGATTCTTCCCGACATTAATGCCTGAAGCTCCTCTGACCGGTATAAACCATGGCTGCATTGTATTCGTTACAAGCTTCGATTGATTCAAAGTCCCTGAGGGAACCGCCCGGCTGTACAACTGCGGAAACGCCTTCCTTGAGACCGATGTCGATTCCGTCTCTGAACGGGAAGAATGCATCTGAAACCATTACGCTTCCCTTGAGTCCGCCGTTTTCAGCCTTTACCACATCCTCGATTGCTTTTCTCTTGTCAGGATCTGTAAGGTTATACCAGGATTTTTCGTAAAGATCCCAGCAGATTCTGTCGCACATTTTCTTGTATGCCTTGTCCCTGGCAATTTCAGCAACACCTACTCTGTCCTGCTCACCAGTACCGATTCCCACTGTAACGCCGTCCTTTACATAGATTACGGAGTTACTTGTAATACCGCTTTCAACAAGCCATCCGAAGATGATATCGTCGAATTCCTTGTCTGTAGGAGCTCTGTTTACCCTGTATTCCTGTCCCTTGTATTCGCATACTGCAGGGAGGAAGTCCTCTTTTTTCCTTGCCACAGGGAGATATGACCACTGAGCGATGATACCGCCGTCAAGGATAGACTTGAAGTCGAGGAAACGTGTATACGCAAACTCCTGGAGTCTGTCAATGTTCTTGATGCGCATTACGCGGAGATTTTTCTTGGACTGGAAAAGCTCGAATGCCTTTGGTGAAAATTCAGGTGCGGCAACTACTTCCACATAACCTTCACAAACCTGTTCGGCTGTCTCGATATCCACTTCACGGTTAAGGATTACCGCACCGCCGAAGGCTGCAATTCTGTCTGCCATAAGGGATTTGTGGAATGCATCTACAAGAGTATCTCCCTTTGCAACACCGGATGGGTTATTGTGCTTGATGATTACGCTGCAAGGAGTATCGTGGAAATGACGGAGGATGTTGAGACCGTTGTCAACGTCTGTGATATTGATCTTCCCCGGATGCTTTCCTGACTGGAGCAGCTCAACATCGGATGCAAGGTATTTTCCGTTAAGGACTGTTTCCACACCGCCGATGGAAAGATTCCCGTTGATAAGCTTGTACATGGCTGCAGGCTGGTCAGGGTTTTCACCGTATCTGAGTCCCAGTCTTTCTCCGCCGATATCCCACTGTACCTTTTCGTAGCACAGAGTCTGCTTTCCGGCCTCTCCCCTGAAGGAAATATCCATGAATTCAGGAAATGAGTCCTTGTTGATGTTCTTGTACATATCTTTAAGATTTTCTGCCATTTTCTTATCCTTAGTGAAGATTGTAGATTCCGGCAGCTGCTTCTGCTGTAATACCGGAAAGATAGTTGATGATTGCTGTGTCGTAAGCCGATGTCTTGCCGAATGTAACCTTTGCCAGGCGGAATCTTTCAGCAAGTGTCATCTCACCGTTATTTGCTTCCAGATGGCTGATAATTGCGCCGTATTCTGCAGGATCTGCAACAGAAGCCACTCTCAGGTAGTTCTTTGCAGAAGCTCTGAGCATGCAAGGACCGCCGATATCGATGTTTCCTCTGGCATTTTCAGGAGTTGCATCTGCCTTTGCCACAGTCTTTTCGAAAGGATAAAGGTTTACCACGATCATGTCGAAGATTGTTGCCTCTGTT
>JAZNLX010000126.1:0-2396 GCA_045579325.1 Spirochaetia bacterium | reverse complement strand
GTTTACTCAGGCTGAATCCTGCGGAAAATGCACCTTCTGCCGTATCGGAACCAAGAGAATGATGGAAATCCTTGAAAGAATCACGGAAGGGGAAGGAACCATGGAAGACCTGGAGCTTCTGGAGGAACTGGCAGATCTTGTGGGAAAAAGCTCCCTCTGCGGTCTCGGTCAGCTTGCTCCGAATCCGGTAAAAACCACTCTCCGCTACTTCAGGGATGAATATATTGCCCACATCGAAGGGAAAAAATGCCCTGCCGGTGTTTGCAAAGCCCTTGTTTCCCTGGATATCGACAAGGAAAAATGTATCGGATGTTCAGCCTGCCGCAAGGTATGTCCTGTAGGAGCAATTTCCGGGGATTTGAAAAAGGTGCATGCCATTGACAGCTCAAAGTGTATCCGCTGCAAGGTATGTGTTGAAAAATGCAGATTTGATGCCATAAGGATTTCCTGAAATGAGTGATGTCAGACTTAAAATCAATAATATAGATGCCGTTGTTCCGGAAGGAACAACCATACTGGAAGCAGCTGTAAAATACGGCTTTGATATTCCTACCCTGTGCAATGCCAAGGGGCTTCATCCCTTTACCAGCTGTTTTATATGTGCCGTAAAGATAGAGGGGGGCAAGGGTAACTTTGTTCCTGCATGCGCCACCAAGGTACGGGAAGGAATGGTGGTAACTGTGGAAGGGGATGAAGTGGACAAGGCAAGGAAGATGTGTATCAATCTCCTTGTTTCGGATCACTGCGGGGACTGTTTGCCTCCATGCCAGTCAAACTGCCCGGCCGAGATTCCTATCCGCAGCTTTATGGAACTGGTGGCAGAGGGAAAAGAGGCAGAGGCTGCGGTTAAGATCAGGGAAAAGACCCCATTTGCCGGAGTGCTCGGAAGAATCTGTCCCCGCCCCTGCGAAGCAGAATGCCGCAGGACCCGTGTGGAAGAACCGATGGCTATATGCCAGATGAAAAGATATATTGCAGACTGCGAAAAGGAACAGTTCGGCGCTCCTCAGCTGCCTGAACCACTCCCTGCCACAGGAAAGAAGGTGGCCGTTATCGGTGCCGGTCCTGCAGGTATGGCAGCCGCTTATTATCTTGCCCTTGAAGGTCATTCGGTAACCGTATTTGAGGCTCACGGCAAATCGGGCGGTATGCTCCGTTACGGTATTCCTTTCTACAGGCTGCCGGATCATATCCTTGCCGGAGAGTTTGATGCTGTGGAAAAGCTGGGTGTGAAAGTCCGCTACAACACAGTTATCGGAAAGGATATTAAGGCCAAGGAGCTTGAACGGGATTTTGATGCCCTTCTCATAGCCACAGGTGCCCAGGGTTCATCCACCATGCGTATAGAAGGGGAGGAACTGCCGGGCGTATATACCGGAATCGATATTCTCTGCCGTGTTGCAGAGGGCGAAAATGTGGATCTCGGAAACAGGACCATAATCATCGGCGGCGGAAATACCGCAATCGATGCCGCCAGAACAGCAGTACGTCTCGGTTCTGAGGCTGTCATTCTTTACCGCCGTTCCAGGGCAGAAATGCCGGCCAGCAGCTTTGAGATAGACGAAGCCCTTGAAGAGGGGGTTCAGATAAGCTATCTGAATGCACCCCTTGAACTCAGAAAATCAGACAAGGGACTTATCCTCAAGTGTACAAGAATGGAGCTGGGAGAACCTGACAGCTCAGGAAGAAGGGGAACAAGCCCTGTAAAGGGATCTGAATATGAAATCGAGTGCAGTTCCGTGATTGCTGCCATAGGTCAGAGGGTAATTACCGGTTATCTGGATGAACTCGGAATAGAAATCAGCAAGAAAGGAACTGTCAGGGTCAATCAGAATACATTCATGACTACCCGTCCCGGAATCTTTGCTGCAGGAGACTGCCAGTCGGGAGCTGATATTGCGGTAAGGGCTGCAGCCGCAGGGCGCAAGGCCGCTTACTCCATCAATCAGTACCTTGCCGGAGAGGCTGTAACAGGGGAGCCTGTTCTTTTCAACTCCACCATGGGAGCCCTTTCGGAAGTTCCTCAGGAGCTTTTTGAAGGAAAGGAAAAGCAGGAGCGTATCTCCATGCCTCTTATTGATATGCCTCACAGAAAAGGAAGCTTCGACGAAATCGAGACAGGCTTTACCCGGGAGGCAGCCAGAGCCGAAGCTTCAAGGTGTCTCAGGTGCGGATGCGACAAGCTTGACGACTGCAAGCTCCGTGAATACGCAACCAGATACGGTGCCGATGCAGAACTGTTCGGCGGCGAAAGAAGAGGCTACAGCAGGGATGATTCCCACGAAGATATCAGGCTTGAAACCGGAAAATGCATCAGCTGCGGTTCCTGTGTAAGGGCCTGTGCCGAAATCAAGGGACTTACAGTCCTCTCCTTCGATGGCAGAGGCTTCAGGACC
>JAZNLX010000125.1:0-2390 GCA_045579325.1 Spirochaetia bacterium | reverse complement strand
GACAGCTCCGAGAAACGTGCCACAGCAAGCTCCAGCTCCCTTGCTGTGATGTTCTGGGTATCCACGGTAATCTGGTACATTCCTCCTGCTGTTATTGTATTCTCTATCTGTTTGGTTTGTCCAGAGGAAGATACCTCCATGGTAAAGTTCTGGTCTCTGCCTAAAGGGATATCTCTTCCTTCCCCAAGCACCTTTCCGTCCAGCTTAAGCTGTGCCTTAAGGCCGGTGCTATTTTCTGCATAGTCAATGGTAAGACGTTTGTTATACAGTTCTGCCGGGGTCAGCTTGGTCAGGGTCTCTCCGTCCAGGGTGAAAGTAATGCTGTCCTGCTCAAAGTCTTCCGGTGTATCGTAGGTTCCATAGGTTTCCACAACTTCGTACTGCAGGGACAGTGGAAGGTATTGGAGCTCTTCTTTGGCAATCCTTCTTCTTGTCAGGTAAAGGTGTTATTCGTAACTTTACCCACTCCCAATTACTCGAAAATTCTTCAAATTGAAAGAAGGTACAGCATAATTCATTCTGATGAATGTTACGTCAGATTGTTTTATCCTGTACCTTCTGTTATCATATCAAAGTCACTGTCAACAAAAGAAGCAGGAACCTCCCCGACCAAAGTTTGGTTTCCTGCCTCACTCACACACCATAGGTATACCTATGGCTACAAGACTATGATAACCATATTTGTAGAAGAAAACAATCCCTTAACACCAAATTTTTATAATAATCTTATTAACAGCCTGCAGTTCCACAGACTTACCTGTACCTGCGGTCACTCTGCCTGTCTCTCCTTACACGGATACTACACCCGTTCCTTAAAAACACCTGAAGGAAATCTCCCTTTCCGCATCTGCCGTGTCATCTGTTCCTGCTGTCACCATACCCATGCACTTCTTCCTTCTTCCATGGTTCCCTATTCACAGGTATCCACCCGGGAACAGGTTGATATCATTTCCTCCCATGAAGACGGGAAAGGATGGAAAAGACTTATGCTTCACAACCCTTCCATTGACGAAAGCAATTGCCGACATATCATCCGCACCTTCCTTAGGCATTGGAAACAGCGGCTCCTTTCCGGAAAGATATCCCTTTCTGACAGGACACTCCTGATCCGTAACTGTTTTACTGTTTTTTCCAGGCAGTTTATGCAGATTCACTGCACCCCAAATATTCTTTTTATGAATACCACATAACCTGACACGACATGGCCTCCACCTTTTTCTATAATGGTCAAAAAACAAGGAGGAAAATCCTCTCCTCGCCATGGGGCTCGGATTTTTCTTCGAAAAACAAGGAGGATTCCATATGACACAGGAAAAACAGCAGGATACCGCCCTGATGCGGTATTCTGTCATCTCACCCATTATTAACGGGCTTCCGGAAGAATACAGTTCCCTGGATGCCTTTTATCGTGATGCTGCAAAGAAAGGCACTGTTTCACCAAACGGCACCGTAAAACACTTTTCAGCCGCAACCATCGAACGGTGGTACCGCAACTACAAAAAAGGCGGCTTTGATGCCCTCATCCCCAGGGGACGCAGAGACGAAGGAAAGCCCAGAAAGCTGGATGCCGACTTACAGGAACAGATTAAATATCTAAAACTCAACTATCCCCGCATGTCGGCATCCGCGATTTTCAGACAACTCCATGACAATGGCTGCATTATTACCGGGGAAGTTTCCGAATCCACCGTTAACCGCTATGTCAACCAGCTTGCACTGGAACTGAAAACTACCACCAACCGGGATATGCGTCGCTATGAGCGTCCCCATATCAACGAGGTCTGGTGCGGTGACTCCAGTGTGGGGCCTTATTTAAAAACTGCCGACGGGCAGAAGCGCAAGGTATACATTATTGCACTGATTGATGATGCCAGCCGCTTTATTGTAGGCATTGATGTATTTTTCAATGACAACTTTGTAAATCTGATGTCCGTTATCAAATCTGCCGTTGCAAAGTACGGGCGTCCTCAGATTTTCAACTTTGACAACGGAAAATCCTACCGAAATAAACAGATGGAGCTGCTGGCAGCAAGAATAGGCTCAGTACTTCATTACGACCAGCCTTACACTCCTACACAGAAAGCGAAAATCGAGCGCTGGTTCCGTACTATGAAAGACCAGTGGATGGCTTCCCTTGATATCCGTGATTTTCATACCCTCGACGAACTGCGTGGAAATCTTCTTGCCTATGTGAATTCCTATAATAATTTCCCACATTCCTCGCTGAAAGGAAAATCCCCTCAGGAGCGTTTCTTCTCCGAACCGGAATGCTTCCATCGTCTTCCGGAGGACGAGCTTGACAGGGATTTCCTTCTGGAAATCGAGCGCAGGGTATCTGCTGACAGCGTCATTGTAATTGACCAGGTGGAGTATGAGGTGGACTGCCGCTT
>JAZNLX010000124.1:0-5336 GCA_045579325.1 Spirochaetia bacterium | reverse complement strand
GGGTCCCTTGCTCAGCATATCGGGGCAGTAGTTGGACTCCAGGAAAAGCACATCTGAATCGTCTGCAAGTTTTTTCATGGTCTCGGTAGTCTTGCCTGTATCGGTGATGATGGTATAGCGTCCCCCGGAGGTGTCAAAGCTGTATCCCACCGAACAGGGTGCGTCATGACAGGTGGAAAAAACGGTAAAAGAAAAATCGTCTGCTTTATAGGTATTTCCGGGAGTTACCTCTATTGTCCTGAAAAAACCCTCCTTCAGACAGCTGCTTAGGTCAAGATTTTCCGCAACAAATACCGGAACTTCCAGCCTTCGGGAGAGGGTTTCGATACCGGAAACATGATCCTTGTGGATATGGGTGAGAAATATATAACGTATGTCTGAAATATCAAAATCCATGGTTCTGATACGGCGGGCAAATTCGGAAAAAGAATAGCCGTTATCCACAACAAAGCATGAACGGGCTGTCTTGAAAATAAATGAATTGCCGCAAGAACCGCTGCCCACTACAGCAAATTTTACCATATTCTAAAAATATCATTAATTACTTTATTATACAACTATTGACAAATCATAAAGTTAGTTAGAGTATCTTCGTATGACCAAGAGTTATGAAATCGACATGTGTCATGGTCCGATTTTAAGAAAAATAATTCTTTTTGCATTTCCACTTTTATGTACATTCTTGCTACAGTTCTTCTTTACAGCTATAGATATAATAGTGGTAGGTCGTTTTGCGGGCAGCAATTCACTGGCAGCTGTAGGTTCCAACAGTTCCCTGATAAATCTCATGATCAATCTTCTGGTGGGGCTTTCCATCGGAGCAAATCTTATTACATCTAAATATTACGGAGCAGGTCAGAAAGAAGAACTCAGCAAAGCCATACATACTTCCATGGCAATGAGCCTATGGGGAGGCCTCATACTGACAGTTTTAGGTACCATGCTTGCAGGCACCTTTCTCCGCTGGATGCAGACCCCTGAAGAGGTCCTGGGACTGGCCACACTGTACCTCAGAATCTATTTCCTTGGAATAATCCCGACCATCGTATACAATTTCGGCAGTGCGGTCATGAGAGCCGTGGGAGATACCAGAAGACCTCTGATTTTCCTCATTATAGCGGGAATCATAAAGATCCTCTTCAATCTCCTTTTTGTAATCAAATTCAAATGGGATGTGGCCGGAGTGGCCACTGCAACCATCATTTCCCAGTCCATTGCCTCTGCCATGATAATTTTCTGCATGAAAAGGGACAGAGGATCCCTTAAGCTTGACATCAGGAAGATACGTCTCCATAAGGAACAGATGCTGCTTATCATGAAAAACGGTATTCCGGCCGGAATCCAGGGTATGGTGTTCTCGCTTGCAAACGTGGTTATCCTTTCTTCCATCAATCTTTTCGGAGCCACCGTAATGGCCGGAAACGCAGCCTCAATGAATATGGAATATCTGGTCTACTTCTCCATGCATGCCTTCTATCTGGCTACAATCTCCTTTACAGGACAGAATATGGGGGCCGGAAACTACAGGCGTATCATAAAGGTACAGCATACTGCCATGGGATGCATAGTTGTGGCCGGAATCGTGTCGGGCGGTCTTCTTTACCTGTTCGGCCGGCAGGCTGCAGGACTCTATTCCACAGATCCGGCAGTAATAGATGCCGCCATGCTCAGACTTAAATTCATCTGCCTCCCTTACTTTATCTGCGGTATAATGGAGGTATTGGTCGGTTCTCTCAGAGGAATTGGATACTCAATGATGCCTACCGTAGTATCCATAATCGGTGCATGTATTTTCAGGATAGTATGGGTAAATACTATATTCACCATTCCTGAATTCCATACCAGAGAAGTGATATATGCCGTATTTCCGATATCATGGATAATAACTTCTGCGGCACACTATATCTGTTTTATTTTTGCTATGAGAAAATTGGTTTATTCAAGAATAGACAAAGCTTCCCGAAGAGTAGGATCCTCGTTGAAGAAGTGATTCTCAAGCTCATCCCTGGTCAGACCGACAAGCTCGTGACTCTGGTAATTGATCCAGATTTCATCCTCTTCCCTTTTGATCACATGCTTTCTGCAATAATAATCGGGAATAATTTCAGGCAATTCCCCTTTGTATTCCTGAATCTTGAAATCGTGAACCGCAATTTTGATATTTTCTCTTCTGATTCCTTTTGACATGATGTATCTGACAATATGATTGATTGTCCTTCCTGAATCAAAGATGTCATCCACAAAAAGAATCTTCTCCTCCGGACCTATCTTTTCCGGCGGATATGTCCATCCCTCGATATTAACATCCCCGTGATCTTTCACACCGGAATAGGAACCGGCAACAAGAGCTGCATAACGAACCGGCTTATGACCTGTCTTCTTAAGCGCAACTTTGTAATATTCGCTGATTACATTTCCAAGATAGGCACCGCCCCGGAGAGGTACATAGAGCACATCCGGAACAAAGCCCTCACTGTACATCTTGTGAGCAAGCTTTATTGCATTGTTTCTGACCACGTAATAATCGAGAAATTCTTTCATATCTTTGTAAGTATTTCGGCATAACCGTCGTGGATAGCCACTGTATGTTCAAAATGTGCCGCCAAAGAACCGTCTGCAGTTATGACAGTCCAGTCATCATCCAGCACATCCACTTCGTCGCAGCCCAAAGTAAGCATAGGCTCAATGGCAATTACCATGCCCTCCTTAAGCCTTGGGTTTGCACCGCGGAAAATATAGTTAGGGACGGCAGGCTCCTCGTGCATTTCAAAGCCCACACCGTGACCGCAGTAATCTCTTACAACACCCAGATCATATTTTTTGGCATGAATGAATACAGATCTGGCAATATCCATAACCTTGTTTCCGGCAACAGCCTTCTCTATACCGAGATAAAGAGCCTCTTCGGTTACCTTAAGGAGTTTTTCGGCCTCCGGAGAAATCTTTCCCACCGAAATGGAAACAGTACTGTCGGCAATATATCCGTGGAGATCCACACAAAGATCGCAGCTTACGATATCTCCTTCTTTTATTACCCTTTTTCCCGGAATACCGTGAATCACCTCTTCGTTTACTGAAACACAGATACTTGCAGGATATCCCATATAACCGAGACAAGCCGGTCTGGCCTTTCTGGAAAGGATATACTCCCTGGCAATATCGTCAATATCCGAGGTCTTCATACCGGCCCGGATCTCTTTTCTGATCTTATCCAATGTTTCAGCCAGAATGGCTCCGGCATCCCTGATACCGGCTATATCGTTCTTTGATTTAAGTCTTATCATTTTTCTTGTAAATTGAGTCGAGGATACCGTTGATAAACTTGTAGGAATCATCGTTTCCGTATTCCTGGGCAATCTTCACCGCTTCATTGATGATGATTTTTCCGTCTGTATCCTTCTGGAAAAGAAGTCCGTAAACGCTGAGACGGAGAATTGCAAGATCAACCTTTGCAATACGGTCAAATTTCCACTTATTGAGATTATCCTTTATAAGCCTGTCAATGGTATCGATGTTTTCGATAGTACCGCATACAGTAAGCTTGACATAAGCCTCTGCCGCCAGGTCAAATTCTTCCTTTGAAAGATTCTTTATGGAATCACAAAGATTTTCTGCACCGATCTTTTTTGTAAAGTCCCAGCTGTAAATTATCTGAAATGCAAGAATCCTTGCCTTATGCATTGCACCCATAGTTTTCTACTTCAGGAAATATTTGATATCAGCTTTCTTTCTGAGATCATCTGTGGCCTCTTTAACACATTCCTTGAATATCATTTCCTGCTTCTGTGCAGTAAGATACTGTTTGATTGTGTCACTTACAGTCAGCTTCTGATTTTCTGCAACCTTTTCATGAATACCGAGCAGTCTAGGTTCCGAAACATCGGCTACTCTTACAATGTGGTAACCTACATTTGATGTAATAACGGAACTGATATCTCCCTTATTCATGGCAAATACTGCATTGAAGAACTCTTCTCCCATGAATTTTCTGCGGCTGGCATCGTCAATACGGAGAGTTCCGAATCTGCCGTTGTTATACTTTGATGCTGAATCATCAGTAAATTCCACCAGCTTGTCAAATTCCTTGGAATTCTTGCTGATTTTGGAGCTGTATCCGTTGATACGTTCCAGAGCCTTTTTCTTTTCGTCGGCAGAAAGGGATCTGGTATCTACATAGATATGATCCAATGTTACTGTCTTAGGGATAAAGAACTGTTTTGAATTGCTGTCGTAAAAGCGCTGGATTTCAGGCTGAGAAGGAGTAGGAATATTTGCAAGCTTGCTTCCCTTTACCTTTCTGATATAGCGCTGGATACCGAGAGTTGTCCTGCTTCTGTCAGCATAGACATCCCAGCTTACCTGCATACGCTGTTCGACAAACTGCTTCAGCTGGTCGTCTGTGGCAGCCTTTTCGGATGCACCCACCTCTTTTCTGAGAGCAGAAATTATCTCAGCATCGGTAATCTTAATTCCTTCTTTTTCTGTTCCCTGCTTAAGGAGAACATCGTCAATCATGACTTCAAGAATTTCCTGTTCGCTTTTATTTATTCCGTTTGCCTTAAGTACTCTGACGGTCTGATCAAGCTGTTTTCTGGAAATGATTTCAGGCTTGATAAGATTTACAATGGCAACCTTTGAATCCAGAGATTCCTGGGCACAGACATCACCAAGGCACAATAATGCCAAGAGAATAGCAAGAAGAAATTTTTTCATGTCAAAAGTCTCCGGAAATTATTTGTTTCCCTGTTCTGCGTTTTCTGCCCACCACTCTGTAGCTTCTGCAGCTTCGGCACTTTTTACGGATCCGAGAAGGTCATCCTTTTCTGTGCTTCTGTTCACCCATGCAAGACCGAGTGAGAGAATAAGGAAGAATGCCGCCAGAATGGATGTAAACTTTGTAAGCACATTCCCCGATCTTGAACCGAAAGGGGTGGAGCTTGCGCCTCCGAAGATTCCGCCGATACCTTCACCCTGATCATCCTGTACAAGTACAAGAAGAATAAGAAGAAGTGATGCGATAACAAACAATACAAGCAAAATAATACTTAAAATTCCCATATATAACCTCTTTAATTATTCAGCACTTTTCAGTATAGCTAAAAAGCTTTCGCTTTTCAAGGCTGCGCCGCCAATAAGTCCACCGTCAATGTCAGGCATTGCAAGAAGACCTGCAGCATTTTCAGGTTTCATGGATCCGCCGTACTGGATAAGCACCTTATCTGCATCTGCAGCACTGTACATATCTGCAAGCTTTTCCCTGATTACCTTATGAACAGCCTCCGCATCATCGGCAGTAGCTGTCTTTCCGGTTCCGATGGCCCATACAGGCTCGTAGG
>JAZNLX010000123.1:0-2803 GCA_045579325.1 Spirochaetia bacterium | reverse complement strand
TGGGAATTGTCCTGGAAGGGAAAATTCAGCTGGAAAGAATAGATTATAATGGAAACAGAAGCATAGTTTCCGAAGCAGGACCCTCTGCAGTCTTTGCCGAAATTTATGCCTGTTCCGACATCGATTTTCTCCCGGTGGATGTGGTTGCCTCGGAAGATTCGGTAATTCTTGCCGTGGATGCAAGACGAATCACCGGCACCTGTTCCAATGCATGTGTTTTCCATAAGCAGATTATTTTCAACCTGCTCAAGACTGTGGCTATGAAAGGGGTTCTTTTTGACAGGAAAATAGAAATAATATCCAAGCGTTTTACCAGGGAAAAGCTCCTGACTTACCTTGATATGGAAGCAAAGAGGAACGGAAGCCGCCGTTTTGTCATTCCTTACAGCAGACAGGAGCTGGCTGATTACCTGGAAGTCGAAAGAAGCGGGCTTTCTTCAGAAATCGGAAAACTTTGCAGGGAAGGAATAATAGAATGTGTCAGGAATGAATTCTTTTTAAAATAATTAAAGTATATTGAAAAAATTACATACATATTATAGAATTAAGCAAATTGGTACAATTTTTAGGAGATAACATGAAAAAAGGACTCAAAATCGTGGTTCTTGCTCTCAGCGTTGCACTTCTTTTTGCAAGCTGCGGTAAGAATGATGGTGCAGGAAAAAAGAAGAACTTTATTCTTGCTACAGGTGGAACAAGCGGTACTTACTATCCTTTCGGCGGTGCAATCGCCAACATCTGGAACACAAAGATTGCTAACATGAACGTAACAGCACAGGCTACAGGTGCTTCAGCTGAAAACCTTCGTCTCATCAGCTCCGGCGATGCAGAATTTGCTATTGTTCAGAATGACGTAATGGACTATGCATATAACGGAAGTGACATGTTCAACGGTCAGAAACTTCCTAACCTTGCAACAATCGGTACACTTTATCCTGAAGTTGTTCAGATTGCTGCTGCAAACGGAAGCTCCATTGCCAAGATCGGAGATTTCGCAGGAAAGCGTATTTCTATCGGTGATGCAGGAAGCGGTGTAGAATTCAACGCAACACAGATCATCAACGGTTACGGTCTCAAGATCAGCGATATCAAGAAAAACAACCTTTCATTCAAGGAATCAGCAGACGGTATCCAGAACGGAACTCTCGATGCTTGTTTCGTAACAGCAGGTGTTCCTAATGCTGCTCTTCAGGAGCTTGCTTTCACAGCAGGACTCGTTCTCGTTCCTGTTGAAGGAGCTGCTGCCGACAAGATCTGCAAGCAGTATCCTTTCTATACAAAGACAATCATTCCTGCAGGTACATACCGCGGAACAGACAAGGATACACCGGCTCTCGCAATCAAGGCTACACTTGCTGTAAGTGCAAAGCTTGATGAAGAGACAGTTTATCAGATGACAAAGGCTCTCTTCGAAAACCTTGACGAGCTCGGAAACGCTCATGCAAAGGGTAAGGAAGTAAGTGCAAAGGCTGCTGTAACAGGTATTTCCGTTCCACTCCATCCGGGTGCACAGAAATACTTCAAAGAATTAGGTCTTGTTAAATAAATTTCACGGAACTGCTGTCCTTAGGGTGGCAGTTCTTTTTGTTTCAATTGCTGTACTTCTGTCTTTCATACCCTGTATCAGGGTTATTTCGTTTTCAGACATAAGACAGAAATCAGAAAAAGTTTATTCCCGTTCTGCCTTGGATGGTTTTATAATTTCATACACCCATTCGGTTAACAAGGGAAGGGTACATGACTACTATGAGTGTACTTCCGACAGACAGCTGCAGGTTACCAGAACCGTATTTGTCTCATACGGAGCAGGGATTCCCGAACTCGGAGATTATTACGAGGGAGCTGTTTTCAGGCTTATCCCCGAAGGGTATGAGCTTTCCGGATTCGATAGGAAAGTTCCCGTTCTTCTAATGGCAGTAGGGCAGATTGCAGAACATTCTGTGACTATCAACGGAAACGAATTTTTTCTGGCCGATTATTTCAGGCGTAAAGCAAGTATTGAAATCAGGTTTGAAAGGGTTTCCCCCATCTCGTATATTCTGACAAGGAGTTTTTCTTAATGAGTGATAAAAATAATGTCAACGAACAGGAAATGAAAGATCTTTTGGCCAGATTAGACAAGGAACAGTCTTTCAGGGAACATCAGTGCTGGCGTAGGCATATCACTGTAATCGTATCTGTTGTTTTCTGTATTTTCCAGCTCTATGCAACACTTTCAGGAACTGTCACAGCCCAGATACTTCGAGCAAGCCATCTTGCATTTGTTCAGTTTCTGGCTTTTCTTCTTTTCCCGGCAACAAAAAAACATCCAAAAAATACCTTGCCTTGGTATGATTGGGTACTTGGTCTTACAGGTGCAGGCTGCTGGATGTATATTGTCATAAACTTTGATTCCCTGGTTCGCCGTACAGGTATCAATACAACCCTTGATATCGTGGTTGCAGTTATCGGAATCATAATTCTTTTTGAAAGCTGCCGCCGTCTTGTAGGTCTTCCTCTCATGATCATCGCGGCTTGTTTTATTCTGTATGCTTTTCTGGGAAGTTATCTTCCGGGATTTTTCAATCACAGGGGATACACCCTCAAGCGTATAGCTTCACACCTTTTCTTCAATACAGAGGGAATCATGGGAACTCCTATCGGGGCATGTTCCACATTCATCTTCCTCTTCATACTTTTCGGAACACTGCTTGAAAAGACAGGTATCGGACAGTTTTTCATCGATATCTGCGATGCCATTGCCGGCGGTTCATCAGGCGGTCCTGCAAAGGTTGCGGTTCTTACAAGTCGGATCGTAGCCATG
>JAZNLX010000122.1:0-2858 GCA_045579325.1 Spirochaetia bacterium | reverse complement strand
TGATGGTCATAGGACCTACCCCTTTCTTCAGCTCTGCCACATTGGAAAGGTAGATCTTCTCTCCCGAATCGCTGATAAGGAATATCCTGTCCAGGTCGGGAACATTGTCCCTGTCCGATTCCTGAAGCCTGAGGATAACATCGTATTCGTTTCCGTCCTCACGGTAGGTGGTGGCTTCTGTTCCCTCCACGGAATTTCTGACCTCCTGGGCTATCTCGTCCACGGAAAGGCCGAAATGGTAGGCTCTCTGCCTGTCGATAACCACCTCGATCTGAGGCAGACCGTCTGTAAGGTCGAGGATGGCGTTGGTTACGGAGCCCTGCATGTTCATCTGGATAAGGCTGATGATTTCCTCTGCCGCCATTCTGACATTGTTTATATCTTCATATATAAGCTGAACCTTGATGGTAGGGGTGGATGAAAATCCCCTTCTGGTGCTGAATTCAAGCTTGGCCTGAGGATAATCGGCAAAATATTTCCTGAGCTTGTCCTTGATCTGGTCCGGTGTCTCTTCTCTTTCGCCGGCGCTGTGAAGCTCCACGGAAACCTCTCCCTTATAGGAGGTGTTGTCGGAACCGGCTGTGGTGATGATGTACTTGTACTTGCCTACCTCCTTCCGGACAATCTCCTCGATACCTTTCATGAACTTTTCGGTATCCTCCAGCTTGGTACCCGGAGCAAGGGTTGCGGAAACAGAGACGTTGTTGGAGGTCATTCCCGGCATGAAGATAATTCTGGTCTGAGAAATCATGTACATACCCACACCGAAGAAGGCAATTACCACAAGAATGACTGCAAATCTGTGACGGATAGCCTTTATAAGGAGCTTTCTGTAGCCGTTCCTGAAACGGTCTATAAACAGGACCTTGCCTGTGCCTGCAGCTGTTTCCTCCACATTCTTTCTCTTGCTTCTGATCCTGAAATACCGGGTAGCAAGGACCGGAACCAGGAAAACCGCAACAAAAAGGCTGATACTTACGGAAATGATGATGGTAAAGATAACGTCGCTGAGTACCTGTCCCACCATTTCCAGCTGATTCTTATAGAAGATAAACGGAAGGAATACAACTATGGTGGTAAGGGTTGATGAGGTAATGGCGGAAATCATCTCGCCGGATCCGTTTATAACCGCTTCCTTGGTATTCTCTCCCTTGTCCAGATGCTGGTATACGTTTTCCAGAACTACGATGGAAGCATCGAGAATCATACCCAGACCCAGGATAAGACCTGTCAGGGACATCATGTTGAGGGTGAACCCGCACAGATACATGGAAAATACGGTTATGAGAATTGCCACAGGCAATGAAATACTGATAATGATGGTACTCTTGACACTTCTGAGGAATATAAAAAGGACCAGAACCACCAGTGCAAGACCCTGAAGCAGGGTGGTGCTGAGCTCCTGGAGAACCTTCCTGATCTCCACGCTGTCATCCCTGATGATAATAAGGCTTACGTCATCCGGAAGGTATCCTTTCATTTCCTCCAGTTTGCTGTACATGTTGTCGGCTACCTTGACAATATTGGCTCCGGTAGCTCTCTGGATGGAAAGATAGACACCGGGATCCCCGTTAACCGAAGCAATGGAGTTCCTGTCCTTATAACCCATGAAGACGTCTCCCAGATCGGAAAGCTTTACATTGTAGCCCCCTCTGACAGCCACCACGGTTTCGGCAATCTCCTCCACGTTCCTGAATTCTCCGGTGGTACGGATAAGGTATTCCTTGGAATAGCTTTCTATGTCTCCGCCGCCAAGCTCTATGTTCTGGCGGGCAAGCTCTGCCTTGATCTGCTGTATGGTAATTCCGTAGGCATCCAGACGGTTATGGTCCAGCTCTACCTGTACCGCTTTTCTCTGGCCTCCGTAGGCAGAAACGTCACCTACACCCTCTACCTGGGAAAGGCGGTCGGCAATACTGTTTTCAGCCATGTACCTGAGTTCTCCCAGATCCCTGTCTCCCCTGACGGCAATACGCATGATAGGGCGGGATGAAGAATCGTAGATTCTGATAAGAGGATCGTCAGCATCATCGGGAAGCTGTCTTTTTACTCGGTCCAGCTTGTCCCTGATGTCGTTGGTGGCCGTATCCAGGTTGGTACCGAAGTCGAATTCCAGCATGACGCGGCTTCTTCCCTCGGAAGAGGTGGAGGTAAGCTCCTTGACTCCCGAAACACTGGTAAGAGCCTCCTCAATAGGCTTGGTTATGGTCTTTTCCACAGATTCAGGCGCTGCACCGGAATAGGTGGTGATAACTGTGATCATAGGATATTCGATATCGGGCATCATCTCCACGGGAAGGTCCCGATAGAAAAAGATTCCGAGTCCCGAAAGAACTACAAATATGATTGTAAACAGAACCGGACGGTTTACTACAGAACGGGAAACGCTCATTCCTGCCTCCCGTTACTCTATGATATTGAGCCTGGCACCGTCCACCAGGGAATTCATTCCATCCACGATAATGGTGTCTCCGGCCTTGATTCCTTTTCCGATGATGGCATCGTTCTCCACGGTGGCAATCCTTTCGATTTCAACCCTTCTGGCAATATCTCCGCCGTTTTCCTTGCCGGCCAGGAATACGTATGTCTTTCCGGCCCTGCTAACAATGGCTTCATCCGGAATAACCACATATCCTTCATAGATTCTGGTATAAATCTTGAGTTTAGGGAACATTCCCGCATTTATCCTGCTGTCGGAACCGATAATCCTGAATTCTGTCTGCTTGCTGCGGGAAGCCTTGTCCACCACAGGGGAAACCCTGACAATCTCTCCCTTGAAAACCTCTCCCGGAAATGCGGGAAACCTGGTATCGGCCATACGACCTGTCCTGAGATCTCCCACGTCCCGTTCAGGGATG